>JBKBRG010000083.1:0-8229 GCA_046292325.1 Tabrizicola sp. | reverse complement strand
TGGACGCTGCGGCTGGCCTGGAACAAGTCGCAGCGCGTCACGCATATCGGCTGCCATTCCAAGGTGGCCGCGAGCCTCGAGCGTGTGTTGCAGAAGGTGCATGCCCATTACGGCGAGGCCGAGCTGAAGCGGTTGCGGCTCGACCTGTTCGGCGGCTGCTTCGCCAACCGCAGGAAGCGCGGCGGCACGACCTGGTCCACCCATGCCTGGGCGGTGGCGATCGACTGGGACCCCGAGCGGAACCAGCTGAACTGGGGGCGCGACCGGGCGAGCCTGGATGCGCCCGCCTATGACTTCTGGTGGCACAGCTGGGAGGCCGAGGGCTGGGTATCCCTGGGCCGGTCACGCAATTTCGACTGGATGCATGTCCAGGCGGCAAGGCTGTAGCGGGCCGACAGGCATCCGCGCGAAAAGGGGGCACCGGGACGGGCGCCGCCCCCTCAGGCTTCGCTGAGCGCGACCTTCATGTCCTTGACGAGATAGATCGTCTCGCCGTCCGCCTCGACCCGTCCATCGGCCACACCCATGGTCAGACGGCGGGTCTGCACGGCCTTGGTGAAATCGACGTGGTAGGTCAGGCGCTTGCGGTCGGGGCGGACCATGCCGGTCAGCTTGACCTCGCCCACCCCCAGCGCATAGCCGCGCCCCTGCCAGCCGCGCCAGCCGAGGTTGAAGCCGGTCAGTTGCCACAAGCCGTCAAGGCCCAGGCAGCCGGGCATGATCGGGTTGCCGGGGAAGTGGCAGTCGAAGAACCACAGGTCCGGGGTGATGTCGAATTCCGCCACGACATGACCCTTGCCATGCGCGCCCCGGTCCTCCGAGATGTCGGTGATCCGGTCCATCATCAGCATGGGCGGCGCGGGAAGCTGGGCGTTGCCCGGGCCGAACAGTTCGCCGCGCGAACAGGCCAGAAGCGCCTCCTTGTCGAAAAAGGTCGGATACGACGCCATCCCTTGTGGTCCCCCATTTGCCCTTTCACCCTCCCTAGCATCCGGCGGCGAAGACTGGCAAGTCTGACGGGTCAGGGGATGGGGCAGGAGGCAGGCGTGACGGCATTGCAGCGATTCATCACCGCAAGCGGGATGACCAACCTTGCGGACGGGGTCGCGGTGGTGGCCTGGGGCTGGATCGCCTCGCTTCTGACGCGGGATGCGCTGCTGGTCGCGCTGGTGCCGGTGGCGCTGCGCCTGCCCTGGGCGCTGTTCGCGCTGCCCGCCGGGGTGATGACCGACCGGGTGGACCGGCGGCGACTGATCCTGGCGATGGACGGGGTGCGGGCGCTGGCCTTCCTGGGGGCGGCGGTCGCGCTGGGACTGGCCCTGCCGCTGGCCCCGGCGCCGGCGCAGGGGGTGTCGGCCCCCGGTCTCTATGCCTGCCTCATGCTGGCGGCGCTGGTCGTGGGTGCGGCCGAGGTCTTTCGCGACAATGCGGCGCAGACCGTGCTGCCGGCGCTGGTGCCGCGGGCGCGGCTGGAGCGGGCGAACGGGCAGTTGTGGAGCGCGGAACTGCTGACCAATGCGCTGATCGGCCCGGTGCTGGGGGCCTTCCTGATCGGGGTCTGGTTGCCCCTGGCCTTCGGGCTGAACGCGCTGGCCTACGGGCTGGCGATGGTGCTGGTCGCCGGTCTGGCGGGGCGGTTCAAGGCCGTGCGAAAGGACCGGCCCGGCTGGCGGGCCGAGATCGGCGAGGGTCTGGCCTTCCTGCGCGGCCTGCCGCTGTTGCGGACGCTGGCCTGGACCACGGGGTTCTGGAACCTGTTCCACCAGATGATCGTGATCGGCGTGGTCCTGCACGCGCAGGAGAACCTGGGTCTGTCGGCCGAGGCCTATGGTCTGACCCTGGCCGGCGGCGCGGTGGGCGGGATCGCGGGCAGCCTCATGGGAGAGCGCATCGCAAGGGCGCTCGGGCCGGTCGGGACGATGCAATGGATGCTGACCGCATCGGGCCCCTGCTTCATCGCCATGGCGCTGGCGCCGGGGCCCTGGACGCTGGGGCTGGCCTTCGCGGCGATGGAGTTTTCCGGCTTTGTCTGGAACGTGGTCTCGGTCAGCACCCGGCAGCGGCTGATCCCCGATGCGCTGCTGGGACGGGTGAACAGCCTTTACCGGCTTCTGGCCTGGGGCATGATGCCGGTGGGGCTGGTCCTCTCGGGACTGGTGGTGTCGCTGGGCGAGGCGGTGATGCCGCGCGCGGCGGCGCTGGTGCTGCCATTCTGGGCGGCGGGACTGGGCGCGCTGGTCGTGACCGCTGCGGTCCGGGGCGCCATCCGGCGCGGATTCGCCGGGATTTCCCGCTGAAACCCGCGATTCCGCATTGAAACGGTCGGGTTTGCGGCCCTATATCGGAAGGGGTAACCCGAGAGGCGGCAGTTGACCGGCACCGAACGCAGCGCAGAATGGTTGAAGGCGGGGGGCTTGCGCCCGACCCGTCAGCGGCTTGCGCTGGCGGAACTGCTGATCGGCGACGGGAAGAACCGGCATGTGACGGCGGAAAGCCTGTATGCGCTGTCCGCCGGCGCGGGCGAGAAGGTCAGCCTTGCGACCGTCTACAACACGCTGCGCGCCTTCTGCGATGCGGGCCTGATGACCGAGGTCGTGGTCGATGGGTCGAAATCCTACTTCGACACCCGGACGGATGATCACCCGCACTTCTACTGGGAAGACAGCCACACCCTGACCGACGCCCCGGCCGAAGAGCTGGAGATCGCCCGGCTGCCGGAAGTGCCCGAGGGCATGTCCGTCAGCCGTGTGGACGTGGTGATCCGCCTGCGCAAGGCGTGAAAAAGGGCGGGGTTTCCCCCGCCCGCACTCGTCACGACTTCCGGGATCTCACTTCGGAACCATCACCGTGTCGATGACATGGATCACGCCGTTCGACTGATCGACATCGGCGATGGTGATCGTGCCGATGTTGCGCGATTCCGAATAGATCATCGCCTTGTCACCCTTGAACTTGATCGACAGCGCGTCGCCCGAAAGGGTTCTGAGGTTGGCATAGCCGTCCTTGCCCACCTTGGCGCGCAGATCGGCAAGTTTCAGGTCTCCGGCCACGACATGGGCGGTCAGGACCTTGACCAGCATGTCCTTGTTCTCGGGCTTGAGCAGCGTATCGACCGTCCCGGCGGGCAGGGCGGCGAAGGCATCGTTGACCGGGGCGAAGACGGTGAAGGGGCCGGGGCCCATCAGGGCGTCGACCAGGCCCGCAGCCTTGACGGCGGCAACCAGCGTGGTGTGGTCCTTCGAGTTGACGGCATTCTCGACGATGTTCTTCGTCTCGAACATCGGCGCGCCGCCGACATCGGGGTTCGCGGCAAAGGCCGAGGTGGCAAGGGCAGTCAGCGCGAAGGCGCCAAGGATGGATTTCAGCGACATTGGACACTCCGTTTCGGGACCAGCCAGACCATCCGGCTGTCACAATCGGGAACGCAGGCGTCAGAGCGGAAGTTTCGGCAGGCCGATCACGGCTGCGTGAACATTCAGAACCACTGGCCCGGCTCCATCAGCCCGAGGTCCATCAGCTGACGGCTGTGCCAGTCGAACCTCACCGAGTTCGGCCAGCGGAAGGTGGTGATCGCGTGGCGAGAGCCGGGGTTGGTGCGCAGGGCCTTTGCGGTTCGGAAGGAACAGACCGCCGCCGTCAGGTTGTTGTGCCAGCGGCAGGAATGGGTGTTCATCTCCTCGTCCGACAGGGTGAAGTCGGGGCGCAGCTTCAGGCCCGGCTTGGCCCGGAACAGCGAGATGCGGTCGATCCGGCGGCGGGCAAAGGGGATGTGTTCCTCGAAGCGCCAGCGCAGGCCACCGTAGAAGTCGAGCTGCCGTTCCTTCGGTTGCCAGTCGTTCAAGGGGTCCTTGCGTGCCAGGGCATAGTATCCCGAGCGGTCCAGCCAGGCGTCGGTCAGGCTGACGGCGTTCGGGTGGGCGGCAAGGTCGCCGGCGTAGAGGTCGATGACGTAGGTCAGCATCGCCTCGCGCCGTTCCTCGGCGTGAAAGGCCAGCATCTCGCCGATCCGGCGCGTCTCGCAGAAGGGAAAGAACAGGTATTCGGCGTTGTGGCAGTAATGCAGCCAGCGGCCGGGCAGCGCCTTGATCGCCCGGTTGACCGCATCGACCAGTGCGCCCTCGGCAAAGACATCATGGATCACGACCTGGACGCGCGCCTCGAGATCGGGGCCGATCTCCACCCCCTCGGGCGCCAGCAGGACGACATCGCGGAAGCCGATCTTCAGGTGATGGTCGAGCGTCGAGCCCAGTTCGACCTCGTCCTCGGCCAGGATCAGCGCGACCGGCCCCTTGCCGAAGCCGGGCGGCGGGCGGTCGAGAAGGGCGGCAAGACTGGCGTGGCGCATGCAGGGGGTCCGTTGGCGAACGGCGCCAAGGTCGGCGATCCGGCCGGCGGATGCAAGGTCGCGCGGCGGGAGCGTTGAGGTGCGAGGCGGCTTGCGCTAGAAGCCCCCAATCCCAGGAGATCCGGCCCATGACCGAAGCCAAGAAGCTGTTCGTCAAGACCTACGGCTGCCAGATGAACGTCTACGACAGCGAGCGCATGGCCGAGGCGCTGGGCGCGAAGGGCTATGTCACGACCGATGTGGTGGAAGAGGCGGACATGGTGCTGCTGAACACCTGCCACATCCGGGAGAAGGCGTCGGAAAAGCTCTATTCCGATCTCGGCCGGCTGCGGCTGCTGAAGGCGGAACGGCCGGGGATGAAGATCGGTGTCGCCGGTTGCGTCGCCCAGGCGGAAGGCGAGGAGATCCTGCGCCGCGCCCCGGTGGTCGATCTGGTGGTGGGGCCGCAGGCCTATCACCGCCTGCCGCAGATGGTCGAGGCCGGGACCCGCGCGGTGGACACCGACTTCCCGGTCGAGGACAAGTTCGACCATCTGCCCGAACGCCGCAGCCTTCGCGGCCCCACGGCCTTTCTGACCGTCCAGGAGGGCTGCGACAAGTTCTGCGCCTTCTGCGTCGTTCCCTACACCCGCGGGGCCGAGGTCAGCCGCCCGGTGGCGCGCCTCATGGACGAGGCGCGGAAGCTGGTCGATCAGGGGGTGCGCGAGATCACGCTTCTCGGCCAGAACGTCAACGCCTATCACGGCGCGGGGCCGGGCGGGACATGGGGCCTGGCGCGGCTGGTGCGCGAGATGGCCGGGATCGCGGGGCTGGACCGCATCCGCTATACCACCAGCCACCCCAACGACATGGACGACGACCTGATCGCCGCCCACGGCGAGGTGCCGCAGCTGATGCCCTACCTGCATCTGCCGGTGCAGTCGGGCAGCGACAGGATCCTGAAGGCGATGAACCGCAAGCACACGGCCGAGGCCTATCTGCGGCTGGTCGAGCGCATCCGCGCCGCGCGACCCGACATCCTCTTGAGTTCCGATTTCATCGTGGGCTTTCCCGGCGAGAGCGATGCCGACTTCCAGGCCACGCTGGACCTGATCCGCGCCGTCCGCTTCGGGGCGGCCTTCAGCTTCAAGTATTCCGCCCGGCCGGGCACCCCGGCGGCGGAAAGGGCCCCGGTCCCGTCCGCGGTGGCCGACGCGCGGCTGCAAGAGCTTCAGGCGCTGATCACCGCCCAGCAGCAGGCCGCGCAGCAGGCGATGGTTGGCCGCGAGGTCGAAGTGCTGTATGAAAAGCCGGGGCGCAGGTCCGGCCAGATGGTCGGCAAGTCGTTCCATCTGCATGCAGTGCATGTCGATGATCCCGAAGGCAGGATCGGCGACATGGTGCGGGCCAGGGTTTCAGCTTCGGCGCCCAACTCTCTGGCTGCGGACCTGATTTCCCGGATCGCTTGAAGAAATGCGACTGGTGCGGACATGGAACAGGCCGGCGGGCGGCCAGTGCCGGCGCGGCAGATTCCTGTTCTCAAGCGGCGGCGTCCTGCCTTAAGAGAAACGGCGCTGGTCGCCTTGCAGGCAACGGCCGGACGATTCGACCGGGTCGGTAACGAGGAATGGGGGATGTGATGAAGCGGAGTGGCAGGCTTCGGCATGCGCTTCCGGTGGTGCTGGCGGGCCTCTGCCTGCCAGCCGCGCAGATGGCGTCTGCGCAGGAGGGCGCGGTTTCGGGTCGGATCGAATGGGGCCTCTGGATCGACCCGGACGGCTGCCAGCACTGGTGGGCCGATGGCGGAACCGAGGGCTACATGGTGCCCCGGCGCGATCCCAGGACCGGCAAGCCCGTCTGCCTGAAACAGGTCGGCTGCCTGACCGAAAGCGTGGACACCTATTTTGCCACCGCCAGCGCCACGCTGACGGCGGCGGGGCGGGCGAAGCTGGAGGAGTATTTCCGGCAGACCGGGGCCTTCTCGTTCTCGATCGCCGGCCATACCGACAGCCGCGGGTCGGATGCCTACAATCAGGGACTGTCGGAAGCCCGCGCCGCGGCCGTGGCTGCGGTCGCGCAGTCGGTCGGTGCGGTGGTGGACAGCGTGACGGGCTATGGCGAAAGCCGGCCCGTTGCCTCGAACGCGACGGCCAGTGGCATGGCGAAGAACCGCCGTGTCGAAGTCCTCTGCACGAAGGGCGGATGATCATGACGGTTGCGGGAAAAACGGAACTGGCCGGTCCTGGCGCCGTCACGCGGGCCGGGATGGCACTTGCCTTGGGCGTGCTTCTGTCGGGCTGCGGCGGGCTGTTCGAGGGGATCGAGGGCACCCGACCCTATTCGGGACCGGATTCGGTGATCGCCACGGCGCAGGACTATGGCCGCGACGCCACCAGGCTGGTCGATGGCGAGGCCGCGGTCGCCTATGATCCGGACGGTTGCCAGGTCTGGATCATCGACGATGGCCTCGAGGGGTATTCCGCGCCGCGGTTCGACCCCGAGACCGGACTGCCGGTCTGCGACGGCAAGTATCCGCCCGGCACCGTGATCGGTGTCTACGAGACACGTGATGCCGGCGTCCGCGACAGCGTTCCGGGTCCGGCCACCAGCCACCGCAAGCCCTGATCGAAGGGTAACGGCCGCGGACCTGAGCGAGGCCCCGGCGCGACCAGGGCCAATTTCCGGGCTGTTTCGCGCCGATTGTCATCAATTCGGCATGATTCCCCACAAGACTTTGTGTCGGCATCGGGTTTCGCTTGCCAGATGCCGTGTCCGGCTGCACACTTTCCCTGTGGCCCTGCAACAAGGAGACCCCTTTGGGCATCAGCGCGCTGACCCCCCCGTCCGCCGAGGACATCGTGGAAACCGTCCTCGAATTTCCCGACAATCGATTGCTGATCGATCTCTGCGGCGAGTTTGACCGCAACCTCGCGCAGATCGAACACCAGATGGGGGTGCATATCCTGCGACGCGGCAACCGCCTGGCGGTGGTGGGCGACAGGGTGACGCGCGACCAGGCAGCGGCGGTGCTGCGCTCGCTTTACGCCCGGCTCGAATCGGGGCGCAATGTGGGGGCGGGCGACATCGACGGGGCGATGCGCATGGGGCGCCCGGCCGGAGAATCCGAGGGCGCCGAGCAGATCGAGCTCTTCTCGACCGGCATGGAACTGCGCACCCGCAAGAAGCCGATCGAACCCCGGACCGAGGCGCAGAAGGCCTATGTCGGCAACCTGTTCCAGAACGAGCTGGGCTTCGGCATCGGCCCGGCGGGGACCGGCAAGACCTATCTCGCCGTCGCGGTGGGCGTGACCATGTTCATCTCGGGCGCGGTGGAGAAGATCATCCTGTCGCGCCCGGCGGTGGAGGCCGGCGAGAGGCTCGGCTTCCTGCCCGGCGACATGAAGGAGAAGGTCGATCCCTACATGCAGCCGCTCTACGACGCGCTGAACGACTTCCTGCCCGCGAAACAGGTGGAAAAGCTGATCCAGGAAAAACGGATCGAGATCGCGCCCCTGGCCTTCATGCGCGGGCGGACGCTGTCGAACGCCTTCATCGTGCTGGACGAGGCGCAGAACGCGACCAGCATGCAGATGAAGATGTTCCTGACGCGTCTGGGCGAGGGCAGCCGCATGGTCATCACCGGCGACCGCACCCAGGTGGACCTGCCGCGCGGCACGGCCTCGGGGCTGGCCGAGGCCGAGCGGATCCTGAAGGGCGTCAAGGGCGTCAGCTTCAACTACTTTTCCTCGAAGGACGTGGTGCGCCACCCGCTGGTCGGGCGGATCATCGAGGCCTACGAGGCCGACGAAGCGCAGGGCTGAGCGGCCCCTGCCTGATGCCGCCGGGGGAATTCTGCCCCCGCACCCCCTGAGAGTATTTCCGAAAAGGGCAAGTGCATTTGCATC
>JBKBRG010000082.1:0-8279 GCA_046292325.1 Tabrizicola sp. | reverse complement strand
TCCTTGTAGAACTGGTCCACCAGCGCGGTGACGGGCAGGCGCGCGCCGATCTCGTCGGCCGTATCGAGGCAGATCGCCAGATCCTTGCGCATCCAGTCCACCGCGAAGCCGAAGTCGAACTTGCCCGCCAGCATGGTCTTGTGCCGGTTCACCATCTGCCAGGATCCGGCTGCGCCCTGCGAGATCACCTCGACGACCGCCTCGCCATCGAGTCCTGCCTTTTCGCCGAAGGCCAGCGCCTCGGACAGCCCCTGCATCAGCCCGGCGATGCAGATCTGGTTCATCATCTTGGCCAGCTGCCCTGCCCCGCTGTCACCGATCCGCCGGCAGATGCGGGCGTAGGACGCCATCACCGGCTCGGCCCGGGCGTAGTCTTGGGGCCTGCCGCCGCACATGATGGAGAGCTGCCCGTTCTCGGCCCCCGCCTGCCCGCCCGAGACCGGCGCATCGACGAAGGCAAGGCCGAGGGCCGCGGCCTCGGCGGCGAGCCGGCGGGTGATCCGCGCCGAAACCGTGGTGTGATCGACGAAGACCGCCCCCTGCGCCATGCCCGCGAAGGCGCCGTCCGGGCCAAGGCAGACCTGCGCCAGATCGTCGTCGTTGCCGACGCAGGCCATGACGAATTCGGCCCCCTCGGCGGCCGCGCGCGGGGTGGGCGCGGCACGGCCGGGATGGCGGGCGACCCAGGCCTCGGCCTTGGCGGACGTGCGGTTGTAGACCGTCACCTCATGCCCCTTCGCCGCCAGGTGCCCCGCCATCGGAAAGCCCATCACCCCCAGCCCCAGAAATGACACTTTCGCCATCGACGCCCCCCTGCGCATTGCCCTTCACCGGCGCTTGGACTAGGACCGATCCGCAGTCTCTCGTCAAGGACAGGCCCCGATGCTGACAGTCTTTCGCTGGCTGATCCGGATTGCCGCCGGCCTGATCGTGCTGGGCGTGGCGGCGGTTCTGCTGGCCTATTACATCCTGTCACGGTCGCTGATCGACTATGACGAGGATTTCACCGTCGCGGGCATCTCGGCCCCGGTCGAGATCGTGCGCAACAACGACAGCGTGCCGCATATCTTCGGCAAGACGGACGAGGATGTCTATTTCGCGCTGGGCTTCGCCCATGCCCAGGACCGGCTCTGGCAGATGACCATGCTGCGGCGCACGGCGCAGGGGCGACTGTCGGAACTGTTCGGCCCGGCCACGATCCAGGTGGACGAGCTGATGCGGCGCTATGACCTTTACGGTCTGGCCCTGCAATCCGTCGCGGCGCAGGACGAGCCGACGCGCCGCGCGCTGGAAGCCTATGCCGCCGGGGTCAATGCCTGGATCGGCGAGGTGAACGCGGGCGCACGCGGCCGGGGGGCGCCGGAATTCTTCCTGTTCGAACCCGAGATCTCGGCCTGGGCGCCGGCGGATTCGATCGCGATCCTGAAGCTGATGGCGCTGCAACTGTCAGGTGCGCTGCAATCCGAGGTGCTGCGGGCGCGCGTCTCGCTGCTGCTGGAACCCGAGCGGCTGGCCGACATCCTTCCCGACGATCCGGGCCAGGCCATCGCCGCCCTGCCCGATTACGCAAGCCTCGTGCCCGGCGTGAAGCCGAGCCACGCGCCGCTGACCTTCGCCGAGGGACCGCTGTCGCCGGTGGCGGCACCCGGCATGGCCGGGGCGTCGAATTCCTGGGCGGCGATGCCGGAGCGATCGGCGGCGGGAGGAAGCCTTCTGGCCAACGACCCGCATCTGGGGCTGACCGCGCCGACGATCTGGTATCTGGCGCGGCTCGAGCTGCAATCCGGCGGCGTGATCGGCGGGACGATCCCCGGCACGCCGGTCGTGCTGGTCGGGCGGTCGGATGCCATGGGCTGGGGGCTGACCACGGCCTATGTGGACGACCAGGACGTGGTGATCGAGGAGCTCAACCCCGAAAACCCCGAGGAATACCGCACCCCGGATGGCTGGGCGCGCTTCGAAAGCCGCCAGTCGATCATCCGCGTCAAGGATGCCGAGCCGGTGACGCTGACCCTGCGCTGGTCGCGCAACGGGCCGATCCTGCCGGGGACGCATTACGATCTGGGCTCGATCACGCCGGCAGGCCATGTCGCGGCGATCAGCTGGACGGCGCTGTCGGGGGCCGACACCTCGATGAGCGGGGCGATGGCGCTGATGAAGTCGCGGTCGATCCCCGAGGCGCTGGCGGCGGGGCGCAAGGTGATCGCTCCGGCGCAGAACGTGATGCTGGCGGACGGGAACGGCATCGCGATGCAGGTGATGGGGGCGATCCCGGCGCGCGATCCGGCGCATCCGTCCAGGGGGCGACTGCCGGCGCTGGGGTCGGACCCGGCGGTGGGGTTCAAGGGCGTCCTGCCCTACGAGGACAACCCGAGCTTCGTGAACCCGGCCTCGGGCCTTCTGGGCAACACCAACAACAAGACGGTGGACCGCCCCTTCCCGAACCATGTCAGCTTCGACTGGGGCGACACGCAGCGCATCCAGCGCTGGCTGACGCTGATGAAGGCGCGCGGGGTGCATACGCGGGAAAGCTTCATCGAGGCGCAGCTCGACACGGTGAACCCGACGGCGCGGTCGCTGTTGCCGCTGATCGGGGCGGATCTGTGGTTCACCGGAGAGGCCGCGCCGGACGGCACGCCGGAACGGCTGCGGCAGCGGGCGCTGATCCTGCTGGCGGAATGGAACGGCGAGATGAACGAACATCTGCCCGAACCGCTGATCGCCGAGGCCTGGCTGCGCGCGCTGCAGAAGCGGCTGATCCGGGACGAGCTGGGCGCGATGGCGGAGAGTTTCACCCATATCTCTCCGGTCTTCATCGAGCGGGTCTATCGCAACCTGGGCGGGGCCAGCGTCTGGTGCGACGTGATCCAGTCGGCGGCGGTGGAAAGCTGCACCGACATCGCGCGGATCGCGCTGGACGATGCGCTGGTCGAGCTGACCGAACGCTACGGGCCGAACCTGGAAAGCTGGCGCTGGGGGGATGCGCATCAGGCGGTTCACGACCATCCGGTGCTGGGCGACGTGCCCTTCCTGCGCTACTTCGTCAACATCCGGCAATCGACCAGCGGCGGGGACGACACGCTGATGCGCGGGGTCACGCGCGGCGAGGGGCCGGAGCCCTATCAGAACGTCCATGCCGCAGGCTATCGCGGGGTCTATGATTTCGCCGATCCGGACAGTTCGGTCTTCATCACCGCCACGGGCCAGTCGGGCCACCCGCTGAGCCGCCACTATGACGACCTGGGCGAGCTGTGGCGGCGGGGAGAATACATCCCGATGTCGCTGGATCCGGGCCTTGCCCGGGCAGCGGCGGTGGGGGTCATGGTGCTGACCCCGGAGAACTGAGCCGGTCCGCCGTTTCTGCGCCCGCAGCGTGACCAAAGGCCGCGCTTGACCTTTGAGCATTGCGCAACATCATTGCGTATCCGCAGTCTCAAGGGAAATATCATGTCGTCAGCATTCGCCGATTGGGTCGGGCGTCGCGAAGAGGCCGAGGATGTGGTGACCGCGCGGCAGGCGCGGCAGATGGCGGCCACGCTGGAAAGTCCCGCGGCCGATCTGGCCGAGGGGGCACCGCTGCCGCCGCTCTGGCACTGGATGGGCTGGTTGCCGGAAACGCCGATGGCCGGCCTCGGCCCCGATGGTCACCCGGCGCGGGGCGGGTTCCTGCCGCCGGTTCCGCTGGAACGCCGCATGTGGGCGGGCGGGCGGCTGGAGTTCCTCGCCCCGCTGCGGATCGGCCGACCGATGCACCGGCGCTCCACCATCCTGAAGGTGGCGGAAAAGACCGGATCGACCGGACGGATGGTCTTCGTCACCGTGGGCCACGAAATCGAGGGGCCCGAGGGACTGGCGGTGCGCGAGGAGCAGGACATCGTCTATGTGGCGATGCCCGACCGCTTCACCCCGCCGCCGCCCGTCCCGGCGCCGGAAGGGGCGGTCTGGTCGCACCCGGTGACGATGGACACGGTGCGGCTTTTCCGCTTTTCCGCGCTGACCTTCAACGCGCACCGGATCCATTTCGACCTGCCCTATGCGACCGGGGTCGAGAAATACCCCGGTCTCGTGGTGCACGGGCCGATGCAGGCCATGTTCCTGATGCAGGCCGCCCGGGCCGAGGCGGGCGGCGCCCTGCCCGCCCGCTTCCGCTTTCGCGGCGTGCGGCCGATGTTCCATTTCGACCAGGTGACCCTGCGCGGCTGGCCCGCCGATGGGGATAGCCAGGCACTGGCGACGGTGATCGGCGAGGGGCTCTGCTGCATGCAGGCCGAGATCGGATGGGCGCCATGACCGCGCCGCTCAGCGGAATGCGGGTGATCGAAAGCTCGGCCTTCGTCGCGGCGCCGCTGGCGGGGATGACACTGGCGCAGATGGGGGCCGAGGTGATCCGGGTGGACCGGCTGCAGGGCGGGCTCGACGCCGCGCGCTGGCCGGTGACGGAAAGTGGCGCAAGCCTGTTCTGGGCGGGCATGAACAAGGGCAAGCGCAGCGTCGCGATCGACCTTTCCGCGCCCGAGGGGGTGGAGCTGATGGCCGCGCTGATCACGGCGCCCGGCCCCGGCGCCGGACTGTTCCTGACCAACCTGCGCGGCAAGGGGCCGCTCGACTATCCCGCCCTGTCCGCCCGGCGCCCGGATCTGATCATGGTCTCGCTGATCGGCACCCGGCGCGGCGAGCCGGCGGTGGACTACACGATCAACCCCAGTCTCGGCTTTCCGTTGGCGACCGGCCCGGCCGGCATGACCGAGCCGGTGGGCCATGTCCTGCCGGCCTGGGACTGCATCACCGGTCAGATGCTGGTCGGCACGCTTCTGGCCGCCGAACGGCACCGGCTGCGCACCGGAGAGGGCCAGTTGGCCGAACTGGCGCTGAAGGACGTGGCGGCGGCGATGCTGGGGCACCTGGGCATCATCGCCGAGGTTCAGGTCAACGGAGTGGACCGGCCGCGCCATGGCAACGCGCTTTACGGCGCCTACGGACAGGATTTCCTCTGCGCCGACGGGCAGCGCATCATGGTCGTCGGGCTGACCGACCGGCAATGGCGCGGGCTGGTGAAGGTGACCGGGATCGGCCCCGCGCTGGAGGCCGAGGGGCTGCGGCTGGAGGGCGAGGGCGACCGCTGGCATGCCCGCGACCGGATCACCGCGCATCTTGCCCCCTGGTTCGCCGCCCGGACCGGCGCCGAGGTGGCACGGCTCTTCGATGCCGCCGGACTGACCTGGGGCCCCTACCGCAGCTTTGCCGGCGCCGTGGCCGAGGACCCCGACCTTTCGGAGGACAACCCGATGTTCGCCCGGATCGAACAGCCGGGGATCGGCCCCTATCTGATGCCCGGCAGTCCGGTCGCCTGGTCCGGCTTCCAGCGCCGCCCGCCCAGCCCCGCGCCGCGCCTCGGCCAGGACAGCGAGGCCGTGCTGGCCGAAGTGCTGGGCCTTGGCTCGGGACAGATCGGCGCGCTGATCGACCGGGGCATCGTCGCCCAGGCCTGAACCGCCCGACCCTGGCCTGCTGCCGGCCGGATCGCCCTGCCGCGACGCCCACCGGCCGGGGCCCGGCGCCCACCGCGTCCCGTCGCGGCCCATCCCGCGCAGATCCGCGGCAGCGCGGCCGGACCGGTCACATCCGCTGCCATCGCGCCGCCTGACGGGCGGTCCAGCGGACGGTGAGGCGCCAGCCGGTCTCGGTCTGCGTTTCCTGCTGCACGATGCCCTGATCGTGCAGCCAGGCGCGGCGGCGGCCCTGGTCGAAGGGGAGGCTGAGGACGGCCTCGGCCCGGTCCTCGTCCAGCGTGCGGGAAACAAGCGCGAGCAGCGCCTCGACCCCCTCGCCCGTCAGCGCCGAGACCGGCAGCACCATGGGCCGCTGTGCCGCCTGCGCGGTCAGCGCCTCGCGCCGGGACGGATCGACAAGATCAAGCTTGTTCCAGACCTCGATGACCGGAGTTTCCTCCTTCACCCCGAGACTGGCGAGAATGTCGGTCACGTCGGCGGCCTGTTCCACCGTCTCGGGGTGGCTGATGTCGCGGACATGCAGGATCAGGTCGGCCGACAGCACCTCTTCCAGCGTGGCGCGGAAGGCCGCGACCAGCTGGGTCGGCAGGTCCGAGATGAAGCCCACGGTGTCCGACAGGATGATCTTCGCGCCGGTGGGCAGCGCCACGCCGCGCATGGTCGGGTCGAGCGTGGCGAAGAGCATGTCCCTGGCAAGCACCCCGGCCCCGGTGATGCGGTTGAAAAGCGTGGACTTGCCGGCGTTGGTGTAACCCACAAGGGCCACGATCGGAAACGGCACCTTCGCGCGGGCGGCGCGGTGAAGTTCGCGTGTCTTCACCACCTGGTCGAGCTGGCGCCTCAGCTTCACCACCTGGTCGTCGATGGCGCGGCGGTCGCTTTCGATCTGGGTTTCGCCGGGGCCGCCGACAAAGCCGAAGCCGCCCCGCTGGCGTTCAAGGTGGGTCCAGGCGCGGACGAGGCGGGTGCGCTGATAGCTGAGGGCTGCAAGTTCCACCTGAAGCACGCCCTCGCGCGTGCGGGCCCGGTCGGCGAAGATCTCGAGGATGAGGGAGGTCCGGTCAAGCAGCTTGACCCCCCATTCCCTTTCCAGGTTGCGCTGCTGCACGGGGGACACCGGACCATCGACGATGACGAGCTCGATGCCGTCGGCCTTGAAGCGCGCCTTCAGTTCGGCCAGCTTGCCGGACCCCAGCAGCGTGCCGGGATGGGGACGCGCCAGGCGCACGACTTCGGAGCCGCAGACCTGAAGCTCTGGCAGGGCGGCGGCCAGGGCCACGGCCTCGGCCAGGCCGTGTTCGGGCAGGCGGCGCGTGCTGGCTGATTTCAGCGCGGGATGCAGCACCCAGGTGCGGGTGGCGGCAACGGCGGTGTCCCGCAACCGGTTGCCCGCCCTTTCGGACAGGAGATCGGTTTCGTCCTGCGGGTCTTGTGCGATCAGTCTTCCCCTTCGTAGAGGCTGATCGGTGCGCCGGGCATGATGGTGGAAATCGCGTGCTTGTAGACCAGCTGCGATTGCCCGTCGCGGCGCAAGAGGACACAGAAGTTGTCAAACCAGGTGATCACGCCCTGCAGCTTGACGCCGTTGATCAGGAAGATGGTGACCGGAACCTTGGCTTTGCGGACATGGTTGAGGAAGGCGTCTTGCAGGTTTTGCTTGTCAGCGGCCATCTTTGTTGTGCCTTGTTCTTCTATCGCTTCACTGTCGCGGCGTGATCGTTCTGTTGCCCTGTCGGCGCCGCCCGTAACGGCAGGTCGAGTATGTCGTGCCCGAGAGGGAGTTTCCAGCACAAAAATCAGGCTGTTAAACGCCGGACCCCGGCGGTCCCGGTGGCTAGCTGCGACCGGCCCCCGGCAGGATCAGCGCCAGAAGCGCCAGCGTCTCGAGCCGGCCGACCACCATGGCAAGGCCAAGGATCAGTTTCACCGGGTCGGAGAGGGTCGCGTAGGCGATCGGCTCGGCCGCGCCGATCTCGGCCAGCTGGCCGGTGGTGGTCAGACCGGCGATGGCCAGCACCAGGGCGGATTCGAACGTGACGCCTGCCAGCAGCAGCAAGGCCAGGACAACGGCGATCGACACGGCAAAGAGCATGAAGAACACCCAGGCCAGCTGTGCGCCTTCGCGCCGCAGCCGCCGCGCCTCGGACCCGCCCCGACCGATCGAATTGGGGTGGATGATCCGTTCCAGCTCGCGCTCGCCATGGCGCAGAAGCGCGTGGACCCGCAGCAGCTTGACCCCGCCCGCCGTGGTTGCGGTGCCACCGCCGATGATGGCAAGGCCCAGAAGCACCAGGCCAGGCGTGCCGATGCCGGACCATTGCGTCGCCGTCTGCCAGTCCGACGAGATGTAGCCCGTGGTGGTCAGAAACGAGGACGCGGTGAACAGCACGCCCCAGAGGGCGTCTGGCGCATCGGCCCCGGCAGGCGACCCGGTCCAGTTGGCGACGAACCAGTGCCGCAGGAAGAGCACCAGCGTGACGCTTGCCAGCAGCAGGGCCGCCAGCCGCAGCTCGGGGTCCTTCAGCAGCGGGCGGCGGTTCTCGGACAGCCGCACGCCCGGCAGGGCGCGTCGGGTCACGGCGAAGAGGAAGCAGAGGAAGACCGCCACTTCGCCTGGCAACCCGCTGCCCGAGGCCTGAAAGGTGGTCTGGCCGGTGATGCCGGAGGTGGACAGCGTGCCCATCGCATGGATCAGCGCCGTGATGCCGGATTCACCGAGGATCATCAGGACGCACCAAAGAAGCACGGTCAGCGCCGCATAGACCGGGA
>JBKBRG010000081.1:0-8426 GCA_046292325.1 Tabrizicola sp. | reverse complement strand
CTGGCTGCTGATCAACCTGCAACGCCATTCGGATCATCACTACAAGCCCGACCGGCGCTTTCCCGTGCTGCAGACCTACTCTGCCGACGAGGCCCCGCAACTGCCCTTCGGCTATCCGCTGATGACCATGGCGGCCATGATCCCGCCGCTGTGGAAGCGGATCATGAACCCACGCGTCCGTGACTGGCGCCGCCGGAACTACCCCGACATCACCGACTGGCGCCCCTACAACAAGGCGCTCAACCCGGTCGCGGGCTGAGCGGGGCGATCAGCACACGACCTCGATCAGCCGCGGGCCGCGCTGGGCCATCGCCTCGGCAAAGGCGGCGTTGAACCCGGCCATGTCGGCGACGCGCACCCCGGCGACCCCGTGCCCCCGCGCCAGCGCAACCCAGTCGAGCGCCGGCCCCTCGACATCGAACATGCGCTGCGCATTGCGGCCCACCTTGTTCACCCCCATCGCCGCCAGCTCGTCGCGCAGGATCTGGTAGCCGCGGTTGGCAAAGATCACCACGGTCACGTCCAGCCCCTCGCGCGCCATGGTCCACAGCGATTGCAGCGTATACATGCCGGACCCGTCGCCCTCCAGCACCACGACCTTGCGGTCCGGGCAGGCGACCGCCGCCCCCACCGCGTTCGGCAGGCCAAAGCCGATCGACCCGCCGGTGATCGTCAGCGCATCATGCCCCCGCGCCCGCTTCAGCCCCGGCGCCAGGAAGTATGAGGCCGAGATCCCCTCGTCCACCACCACCGCATCCGCCGGCATCAGCGCGGCGATCGCCTCGCCGACCTTGGCGACGGTCAGCTCGCCCTCGGGCAGGGCGGGCAGGTCGAGAGGCACGAAATCCTCCGGCCCAAGCCCGGCTTCGCCCAGTTCGGCGGCCAGCGCCCGAAGGGTCCAGGCGATGTCCATGTCACGGCTGCACAGGTCGATCAGCCGGGTATCGGGGTCGTCGGGGGTGGACGGCAGGCCGGGATAGGCGAAAAAGCCCGCCGGCCGGGTCGTCCCGCAGAGGACCAGCGCCGGGGCCCCCTGCAAGAGCCTCAGGTTCTCTTCGATCCGGTAGGCCATGCGCTCGATCCTGACCGCGCCCGCCCCGCGGCGGAAGCGGCTGACGAAGAAGGGCTGCATCAGCCGCGCCCCGGCCGCCTTGGTCAGCCGCTTCGCCAGCAGGCCAAGATCGGTGAACAGCGCCGGCCCATCGACCAGCAGCACCGCCCCCGGCTGGCGCAGCGCCCGGGCCGCGGCCTTCACCTCGGCCTCGGACGGCCGGCGCAGCGCGGGCGGAGCGGCAGCGACCGCGTGGCCCGTGGCGGGCTCCCAGGCGGTGTTCGCCGGCAGGATCAGCGTGGCGATCTGCCCGCCCCTGGACCGCGCCGCCTGCACCGCCTCGGCCGCGTCCTGCGCGACCTTGCCGGCTTCGGAACAGACCCGGGTCCAGTGCGACACGGCCTGCGACACGCCCACCGTGTCGCCCTTCAGCGGCGCCTCGAAGCGCAGATGATAGTCGGCATGGTCGCCCATGATGTTCAGCACGCCCGACTGCGCCTTGCGGGCATTGTGCAGGTTGGCGAAGGCATTGCCGAAGCCCGGCGCAAGGTGAAGAAGCGTGGCCGCGACTTCGCCCGACATGCGGAAATAGCCGTCTGCCGCGCCCGACACTCCGCCCTCGAAGAGGCACAGGATGCAGCGCATCTCGGGGTGACGGTCCAGTGCGGCCACGAAATGCATCTCGGAGGTGCCGGGATTGGCAAAGCAGACCCTGACACCCGAGGCCAGCAGCGTTTCGACCAGGGCATTCGCACCGTTCATTTCCCGTTCCCTTCATCCATCACCCCGGCCGTCACCGACAGCCACTTGGCCCGCGCCTCGCGCCCGGCAGCCCGCAGGTTCCGATACCCGTTCAAGGCCGGCAGGCTGAGCCGGCAGGAAACCTTCGCCGCGACCAGTCCGGGTCCCGTGCCACCGACCGGACAGGGCAGGAACACGCCGCGGAAAAACCGCTCTGGCCGGCCCGGGCGGACCGCCCTGGCGGTGCAGAGGGCCCGGGCGTTGCGCTGGCTGGGTCCCGTCACGCGGCTGTCCGAAGGCCGGCATCACCTGCGACCTGGGAACCCCACCGGCCGGGGCGACCAGGATCGCGCGGCCGAGGCTGATCGACAGCATGGCGAAGCAAGCGAAGGTCAGGGGGGTGCCGGTCGCGGTGCCGATCGGCGAGGCGATCGCGTTGCCGCAGATGATCCATGCCAGGAATACCGCCAGAAGGAAATGCAGCCCGGCCGGCGGCATGGATAAGGCAAAGCCCCCGCAGCCGATCCCGCGCGCGATCCTGCGTGCCGCGTCGGGGATGCGGCTGGCCGGAGGACGCGGATGGCGGAGCGCCCGGCCCCACCGCCCCGGCGTCAGCACCAGGGCGCGCAGCTTCTGCCGGAAGCGCGGCGGCTTGCGTCGGCGAAGGTCCATCCGTTCTCCATCCCGATGACGGGACCGGGATAGGGAACCTGAAGGCCGGGATCAACCAACTCGACGACCCGGATCGGAAAAAACCCCGCCAGGACATCCCGGCGGGGTGAAGGTGTCCCCCAGGCGGACCGGGGGACAGGCGTGTTCGGATGTCAGTGCGTGCGGCTGCCGTCGGCCTCCATCTCGGCCCGGATCTGCTGCCGCAGGATGTCGATGGGGACCAGCTTGCCGTCCCGCTTGAAGTGCCAGTAGGTCCAGCCGTTGCAGGAGGGCGCGCCTTCCAGCGCCGCGCCGACCTGGTGGATGCTGCCTTTCACGTCGTTCCCGATCAGCGTGCCGTCGGCCCGGACCTTGGCCTTGAACCGGTTGCCGAGGCTGAAGAGCTCTTCCCCCGGCCGCAGCATCCCGCGCTCGACGACCTGGCCGAAGGGCACGCGCGGCTCGGCGCGCTTGGAGCCCGAGACCTCCAGCGCCGAGGCGTCGAAGCGCCGGACCCGGGCGATCCGCTCGGCGGCGGCCTTGCGATAGGCGGCTTCGCGCTCGATGCCGATGAAGTCGCGGCCCAGCATCTTGGCCACCGCACCCGTGGTTCCGGTGCCGAAGAACGGGTCCAGCACCACGTCGCCGGGATTGGTGGTGGCCACCAGCACCCGGTGCAGCAGCGCCTCGGGCTTCTGGGTCGGATGGGCCTTGTCGCCGTTCTCGTCCTTCAGCCGCTCGTGCCCGGTGCACAGCGGGATCACCCAGTCCGAGCGCATCTGCACGCCGTCGTTCAGGGCCTTCAGCGCCTCGTAGTTGAAAGTGTATTTCGCGGCCTCGTCCCGGCTGGCCCAGATCAGCGTCTCATGCGCGTTCGTCAGGCGCTTGCCCTTGAAGTTCGGCATCGGGTTCGACTTACGCCAGATAACGTCATTCAGAATCCAGAATCCGAGATTCTGCAGTTCGGCTCCCAGTCGAAACACATTGTGGTAGCTGCCGATCACCCAGATCGCCCCGTTCGGCTTCAACAGGCGCTTGGCGGCTGCCAGCCAGTCACGGGTGAAGGCGTCGTAGGCGGCAAAGCTGGAGAACTGGTCCCAGTGATCGTCCACGGCATCGACCTTCGAGTTGTCGGGCCGGTGCAGCTCGCCCTTGAGCTGAAGGTTGTATGGCGGGTCGGCGAAGATCAGGTCCACCGAGCCCGCCGGGAGGGAATTCATCACCTCCACGCAATCGCCAGCAAGGATCTGGTTCAGCGGAAGCGCCCCTTCCGCCGCGGTATTTCTGGTCGTCATTCTCTGCCTCTGCCCCCGGCCTCTTGCCGTGCCGGTGTTGCCGGGAATCATGAGTCAGAGCCGATTCGCCGTCAAATTCTTTTTTGAATCAAGAACTTACAGAAATCTCTTGATACAATATGTTGTGGACGGGGCGGAAAGAACGTCTATGCCAAGGGGTGACGCCCAGAGTTTTCAGCGCCTCCAGATGCGCGGCGGTCGGGTAGCCGGCATTGGCTTCCCAGCCATAACCGGGGTGCTGTTGCGCCAAATCCACCATGATCCGGTCGCGCGTGACCTTGGCCACGATCGAGGCCGCGGCGATCGACAGACAGCGCGCATCGCCCTTCACGATGGCTGTCGCCGGGCAGGCCAGCCCGCGCGGAATCAGGTTGCCGTCGATCAGCGCATGATCGGGCGACAGGCCCGCCACCGCCCGCTCCATCGCCAGGTGGCTGGCGCGCAGGATGTTCAGGCTGTCGATCTCCTGAACGCTGGCATGGGCGACCGAAACCTCGGCCATGGCCATGATCTCGTCGAAGAGCGCCTCGCGCCTTGCGGCCGTCAGTGCCTTGGAGTCGCGCAGGCCCGCCGGGATCCGGGCAGGATCCAGCCGCACGGCGCAGGCGGTGACCGGGCCGGCCAGGGGGCCGCGGCCCACCTCGTCGACGCCGACCACCCGCAGGGCGCCGGCGCACAGCGCCTCGGTCTCGTGCCGGAAATCGGGAAGGATGCGGGCCATGCGCCCACCTAGCGCGGAACCGGCGCCGGAAAAAGGGGGCGGGAGCTGCTCACCCTCCCACCCCCGGCAAAAGACGGGATCAGGGCGGTCCCGTCTCGGCCAGAGCCGCCTCGGCGGCCCTCAGGTCAGTTGCCCTGCACGCGGAAGCCGGCGTCGCGCAGGCATTTCGCCGAATAGACCCGGTCCCGTTCGCCGAAGATGGTGGCGCCGTTGGAACAGCCGCGCGGCAGGCGGTGGCGAAAGCCTTCGGCCCGCAGGCAGCTTTCGGGGTAGAGCGTGACCGACCGGTCCGCCCCGTCGATCGAGATCGCGCACACCGACGGCACGCGCCTGGACGACACCGGCTCGGGCAGCGGGGCGGGGGCCGGCGCGGGCCGGTCGCGGTCGTTCAGCTCATGTGCGATGGCGCCGACGACAAGCGCCGCGATCAGCGCCTTGGCCAGGTCGTCCTTCCTGTCGGCCTTGGCCGGGATCGCGGTGGCCAGCACCAGCGCCAGCGCCGCCGCTCCGCCGGTCAGAATGGCGGCAAAGCGGCGTCCGGTCAGCGTGGTTTCCGATATGCCGTGCGAGGGGATGTGATGCGACCTGCTTCTGAATTCGACGGACATGGGTGCCTCCGCATGAGGGTCTGTTGGTCTTTCCGGTCGCTGCCCTTGGTCCGCGACCTCGATGACCCAGGCTCGACCCGTGCCCTCCGGGTAAGCAATATCGCCCGCCTGCTAGACCATAGCGGAGCGGCAGACCT
The DNA here is from genome assembly GCA_046292325.1 of Tabrizicola sp. Lineage (GTDB taxonomy): Bacteria > Pseudomonadota > Alphaproteobacteria > Rhodobacterales > Rhodobacteraceae > Tabrizicola. The sequence continues at coordinate 3,222 of JBKBRG010000081.1, read as the reverse complement.
GACTTGCTATCCGATAGCAAAGCCGTAACTTCTTGCCTGATATTGAATAGCAGCGCGCCCGCGCGCATTGTCCGAGGTAATCGAGCAGCCTCCCTTCCGGAGCCGGAAAATGAATAGACTGATCGCTCCCGCCGTCATCACGCTTGCCCTGGCCCTTGCCGGGCAGGCCTCGGCGGAATGCTATGCCGACTACAAGGCCAAGCGTGACGAGCCGCTGAAGCTGATCTACGGTGTCTCGCAGGTATCGGACGGCAATTGCAGCCCCGGCGCGGCCGAAGGCGAACTGGCGCCGAGGCTGGCATCGGATGGCTGGACCTTGCTGACCGTTCTGTCCACATTCGGGCCCGAAGGGCTTGAGGAAAGGAAAGCGAGTGCCGGAGACTTCTTCCTCCGTTACTGACAGTCTCAAGGCGGGCAACCGCGTCGTCGCCTTCGGCATCGCCGCCATCGTCCTGATCCTGCTGGCGGCGGCGCTGTTCCTGTTCATGAACCTGCCCGACGCGAATGCGTTCAACGCGCGGGTCGAACGCATCTTCGTCGAAAACGACGACCTGCGTTCGGGCGCCGAGATCAAGCTGCTGGAGATCCTGGCGCAATCCGGCACCACCTTCTCGGAGGTCCTGGTCAGCTATCGCAGCGTGATCTTCGTGCTTCTGGTGTTCTCGACCGCGCTTCTGATCGCGGCGCTTGTGTTCCTGGTCATGATCATCGCGCTGAACCGACGCATCTCGGCGATCCAGCGATCGGGAATCCAGGTGGCCAGCCTGATGATTTCCCGCGAGGCGCGCGCGGTCTACATCAACGACATGGAATTCCAGCTGACCGAGGCGGCGCTGGAAACGCTCTCGGTCCTGGCCGAGGCGCGGATGGATGACGAGGTTCTGACCGGCGCACAGATCGAAGCCGTGATCAGCGGCCGGAACGAGGCCGACTGCGACGAGGCCGCCGGCGCGACCCGGGTCAAGCGGCTGCGCGATGCGCTGGGCAATCAGCTTGTGTCGGAACTTCTGGTCAAGACCATCGCCCGGCGCGGCTACATGCTGGCGGTGGGAAAGGACACGATCAGGATGATCTGACCGGCCTTGCCCCGCCGCAGCCCACCGTCAGCCGCCGTCGCTTTCGTCGCCCTCGCCCCAGAGATACTTGCCCAGATCCCCGCTCGCCAGGGCCCGGACATAGGCCTCGGCGTCCCTGGATGAAGCCAGATCGAATCGGGTGCGGCCATAGCTGTTCTGTCCAATGAACTCGGCCGCCTGCACCAGACCGCGGCGTGTGGCCGGACCATAGGCGCCGTCGATGCCGCCCGAGTAGAAGCCGGCCATGGCCAGCTGCTCCTGCGCGGCGCGGCGGGCAGAGGGAGACAGCCCCTCGAAGGCGGCCCGCAGCGCGTCGCCTTCGGCAGCAAGCGGCGCAGGCAGGATCAGGGCTGCGGGAAGGAACAACAGGATCTGACGGCGATTCATCGGGAACTCCTTGCACGACTACACCTGAAAGGTGAAACGGGCGATTGCGGCGCAACTTTGGCCAAAGGCGGCCACCTCGCGCACTGTCCGTCGGGTGCGCCCGGCCTGCGGCCGCCTCCATCAAGTCTGCTGCTGTCTGGACAAGGTGGTGAGCCGGACAGGATTCGAACCTGTGACCCGCTGATTAAAAGTCAGCTGCTCTACCAACTGAGCTACCGGCCCCACGAGGCGGCTGATTAGTCAGGCCCGCCCACAGGGTCAAGGGCAAAAACGAGCGGCACTGGCAAATCTTCGGGCGCGGGCGTATATGCCGGGGCATGATGGATACCCGGGCGCAGACCGGCCTGCCCTTCATGAAAATGCATGGCGCGGGCAATGACTTCGTGGTGATCGACTCGCGCGGGCGCGGGGCGGTGGTCACGCCTGCGCTGGCGCGGGCGCTGGGGGATCGTCACCGGGGCGTCGGCTTCGACCAGCTGGCCGAGATCACCGAGGCCGAGGGCGCCGATTTCGGGCTGATGTTCTGGAACAGCGACGGCAGTCAGGCCGGGGCCTGCGGCAATGCGACCCGCTGCGTCTCGGACCATGTGATGCGCGGGCTGGGACGGGACCGGGTCTCGCTGGTCACCGCGCGGGGCGGGCTGCGGGCAGAGCGTCTGGAAGATGGCCGGGTGGCGGTGAACATGGGGCCGCCGCACCTCGACTGGGCGGCAATCCCGCTGGCGCGCGCGGTCGATCCGCTGCACCTGCCCCTGCCCGGCGATCCTGCGGCAGTGGGCATGGGCAACCCCCATTGCGTCCATTTCGTCGCCGATGCCGGGGCGGTGGATCTGGCCAGGCTCGGCCCCGGCATCGAGCACGACCCGCTGTTTCCGCAGCGCACGAATGTCGAATTCGCAAGCCTGCTTGGCCCCGACCACCTGCGGATGCGAGTCTGGGAGCGGGGGACGGGCATCACGCTGGCCTGCGGCTCGGGCGCCTGCGCCACGGCGGTCGCGGCGCATCTGCGCGGGCTGACCGGGCGGCGCGTGGTGCTGGAGGCTGACGGCGGCACGCTGGAGGTGGACTGGCGCGCGGATGGCGTCTGGCTGACCGGCCCGGTGGCGCGGGTTTTCGACGGGGTCCTGTCGCCCGAGTATCTGGCGGCCCACCGATGAACGCGCCCGCCCGTCCGGTGAAACCGCCGGTCTTCGCCACGCTCGGCTGCCGGCTGAACGCCTACGAGACCGAGGCGATGAAGGAGCTGGCCACGGCGGCGGGGCTGTCGGACGCGGTGATCGTCAACACCTGCGCTGTCACCGCCGAGGCGGTGCGCAAGGCCAAGCAGGAGATCCGCCGCCTGTCCCGCGAGAATCCGGGGGCGCCGATCATCGTGACCGGCTGCGCCGCGCAGACCGAGCCCGAGACCTTCGCCGCCATGCCCGAGGTGACCCGTGTCGTCGGCAACCACGAGAAGATGCAGCCCGAGACCTGGAAGGGCCTTGCCGCGCCCGACCTGATCGGCACGACCGAGAAGGTGCAGGTCGACGACATCATGTCGGTGCGCGAGACGGCCGGGCATCTGATCGACGGGTTCGGCCGGCATCGGGCCTATGTCCAGGTCCAGAACGGCTGCGACCATCGCTGCACCTTCTGCATCATCCCCTACGGCCGGGGCAATTCGCGCTCGGTCCCGGCGGGGGTGGTGGTCGAGCAGATCAGCCGGCTGGTGGACCGCGGCTTCAACGAGGTGGTGCTGACCGGGGTGGACCTGACCTCC
>JBKBRG010000080.1:0-8446 GCA_046292325.1 Tabrizicola sp. | reverse complement strand
GCAGGGCGTCGTTGATGAAGCCGGCGTGCCGCGCCTCGTCGCGCGACATGTAGCTGAACAGCTCGCAGATGTCGGGGTTGGTGCCGCGGCGCTTCATCTCCTTGTAGAGGACACAGCCGGAGAATTCGGCCGTGCAGGAGGAGACGAGGAAATCGATGAACTCTGCCCGCAGGGCGGGGTCCATGCCCTCCCAGTCGACGTGATCCCAGTCGGCGGTCTTCTTGAAATGGCCCTTGTTCGGGTCCGACTTCATCCGGGCCAGAAGCGCGTCCCATTCCTTGCGGACGGGGGTCACGTCGATGCGGTCCATCTCGTCGAAGTCGGTGGTGTAGAAGCGGGGGTTCAGCAGCGTGGTTTCCGTGGCCATCGCGGTCGTGTCGAAGGCGTCGGCCAGTTCGGAGTGCAGCTCCCCGTGCGTGGTGTCGTGTGCCGTGTCTTTCATGCCGTCAGCTCCTCTGAGAAGGAGAACTCGCAAAGCTCCATGAAGCCGAAGTCGCCGGTCATCCGGGTCCAGAGCCGTTCGATGGCCGAGGCGCGGGTGATGGTGGCGGTGCGGCGTTCGACGATGACCTCGCCATAGGCGGCCATGATCGGCGCGCCGTGGACGAGGACTTCGTCGCCGGGGTTGACCACGGCCCCGTTGTCGAAGCGGACATGGGCGTGCAGGCTTTCGAAGCGGTGGCTGACCTCGACCGTGCAGGGCACGGTTTCCTTGGTTCGGGTGAAGAGTGCCATGATTTCGTTCCCTTATGGTTGGTCCAGAAGCCGCTCTGCGGCGGCCTTGTTGTCATCCCCGAAGGCGTAGAGTTCGATCGACGCCCCCGAGGCCGGGTCTTCGGCCACGAGACGGCCGTTGTCGTAGCGCACCAGCCGGATCGGCGGGTTGCCCTTGACGCGCGCAACGGTGCGGGCGCGCTGGATGGCGTTCTGGATCACGGTGATGAAACCGCCGTGGTCCATGTCGGCGACCAGGCTGCCGTCGGCCGCATAGACGGTGACGGCCTGGGCCGAGCGGCCGACGAGGACCAGCTCGCGTTCGGCCAGGACCTTGCCGGGGGCTGGGCGGCCGACCGGGTCGCGGCCGGTGAGGACCGCGAAGCTGGTGATTGCCAGCGCCGACAGGGCAAGCGCAAGCATCGCCCAGAGAAGCGCGCGCGGGATGATCTCGCGTTCGGGGCTGGGGCGGTCGGAAAGAGCCTTGAGGTAGGACATGGTGGCCTACTCCGCCGCGACGGCCGCCGGGGCCGCGAAGGTGACGACGGGCGCGTTGACGCGGGTCTGGGCGGCATCCGACAGGATCCGGGCCGCGCGGGCTGCATCGGGGATGCAGCGGAAGGCGGGCTGGACCTTGCGGGCGAAGCCCGGACGCAGGTGCGGCCAGAGCGCGAGATACGAGATGTGCTGCCCCTCCACCAGCTCGAGCGCGATGGTGCCGGTGCCGGTGTCCGGCCGGGTCGCAAGCGAGGCGGCAGCCACCTTGGTGAAGGGGATGGTCCAGGTGACCTGGAGGGCCGCCCCGACGCGCAGGATCACGCGCTCGGTGGTGATGGAGTAGATCGCGGCCTTCGCCACGGCACGGGCCAGCAGGCGGACCAGCCCGTAGGCGGCGAGTGCCAGCACCAGATAGGGCAGGAACACCGCGACCGACCGGCCGAAGCCGCCTTCGGAGAAGGCCAGCGAGGCCCGCCAGACGGCCAGGATCAGAAGGTAGCCCAGGACCCAGTTCGCCTTGAACGCCTCGCGCGCCAACGCAGCGGGATCGGGAGAGCCTTGCCAGAGGAGGTCCTCTCCGGGGGGCAGGGGTTTCGGAAGGCCGGGTTGCGGCTCGAAGTCGAAGTCCTTGTCATGGTCTGACATGGCAGACCCTTTCGCATCTGGGGTAAGACGAAGCGGCGCGGGCGCACGCCGCTTCCCTTTTCGGCTCAGAACCCGCGCTTGCGGCCCTTGGCATACATCCAGCCCGCGGCGACGTAGGCCGAGATTTTGTCCTCTTCCAGCTTGGTGACGCTGGTCAGGCTTCTGGTGGCGGGGATGCCCTCGAACAGGTCCGAGGTCAGCGCGTTGATCCGCACCCGGTCGGCCCAGATCTTGCACATGGTCATCGGCACCAGGCGCGAGGAGCCGGAGTTCAGCTCGATCTCCAGGTAGCGCACCAGCTGTTCCGGCACGTCCACCCACATCTCCTTGACCCGGCCGACGACCTCCAGATCGCCCGCCTGCACCGGCAGCCCGCGCGGATCCCGCCCGGCGCTGACGATCATGTCATCGACCTGCGACAGGGGTCTCAGCTTGGCGTGGCCGTGCGCGTCCAGTTCCGGCTCGTCGCGGCGCGGCACCCAGGAGGCGGGGCCGACGCCGTCAAGCATCGGGTTGCCGGTGGGGATCAGCGGAAAGCCCTCGGACCCGGAAGGCACCAGGGCAAGGTCGGTGCGGCGATGCGCGGCCTCGTTTTCCGCGGAGGGAACGGTGACGGTCCCCTTGCCCAGCGGCAGGATGAAGGTCTTGGGCTTCGGCAGGGGATAGATCGACTGGTTCGCCGCCGGCGAGCCGTCCTCGTTCTCGAAGGGGAAGCCTTCGCGCATGTTCTCGGTCTGGAGATAGTAGATGAGCAGCGCGAAGAAGCCCCAGAAGAGCCAGATCGCCAGCGAGGCGAGATCGAAGTTTCCGAAGAATGTGACACCAACCATCTGGGTCCTCCGTTGGTCAGGTTGGGAATTCGGTCAGCCGCAAGCCTGGCTGGCCTTGGTCCGGTTTGGCGTTGGGAATGCCGATGCGGACCAGCGGCCCCAGAGCGGCAAGGGTCAGGAAGAGAAGGGCGATCTCGACGTGATAGACCACGGTGTAGCCCAGGCTCACATCGTGGACCGGGCCGAAATGACCCGCGTCGACCAGGTGGTTGACCGCATCGCGCAGGAAGCCGCCGGTCAGGATGGCAAGGCCGGCCGCGGTGGCCTGGGCCGACCCCCAGGCGCCGAGGATCAGGCCGGCGCCGAGCGGCGCGCCTTGCGTGCGGGCCATGGCGGCATTCAGCGTCGAAAGCCCGAAGACCCCGTTGCCAAGGCCGATGGCGAAGGCCCCGGCGTAGAACAGGGGCCAGCTGTCCAGCGGGCTGGCGAAGATCACGGCCGAGAAGGCGGCGATGCCGGTCAGAAGGCCGATCGCGGCCTGGCGATAGGCGTCCGCCCCGCGCGAGAGGCGCCGCGTGGCCCAGAGAAAGCCGCTCAGCGCCCCCAGCGCCCAGAGCGCGGTCAGCACGGTGGTGGCCGAGACGGAAAGGCCCAGGACCTGCCCGCCATAGGGTTCCAGCAGCACGTCCTGCATGTTGAAGGCAAGCGTGCCGAGAAAGACCACGACCAGAAGCCGCCGGGCCCCGTCCTGCTGCATCAGGTCCTTCCAGGCACCCGAGAACGCGGGCCGCGGCGCCTCGCGTTCGGGCCTGGACATGGGGCGGACACGCTCCTGCTTCCAGAAGGCGATGATGTTCAGGATCAGCGTCGCCGCGCCGCAGCCCTGCACGACCTGCACCAGCCAGATCGGTTCGTAGTTGCGCAGCAGCAAGCCCACGATCAGCGCCGAGATGCCCATGCCGGTCAGGTAGAGGATGTAGAGCATGGCGACGACGCGGGGCCGCGTCGCCTCGGTCGCGCGGTCGGCGGCCAGCGCAAGCCCCGCGGTCTGGACCATGTGCATGCCGAGACCCGCCATCAGGAAGGCGACGGCGGCCAGCGCCTCGCCGGCCCAGGCCGGGCCCTTGAACTGGTCGCCCGACAGGACGATCAGCGCGAAGGGCATGACGGCAAGGCCCCCCATCTGCCAGAGCGAGCCGAACCAGAGGTAGGGGATGCGCTTCCAGCCCAGGGCGCTGCGGTAGGTGTCCGACCGGTGGCCGAGAAGGGCGCGGAAAGGGGCCACGAGGACCGGGATCGAGATCATCAGGGCGACGACCATCGCCGGAACCGACAGTTCCACGATCATCACGCGGTTGAGCGTGCCCAGAAGCAGGACCTGCGCCATGCCGACCGAGACCTGGAACAGCGCCAGCCGCCAGAGCTGGCCCAGCGGCAGGTCCTCGGACGCCGCGTCCGCGAAGGGCATCCAGCGGGCCCCGAGCCTGGCGACATCTTTCCGGCGCAGGATCATGGGCGATGCTCCAGACATTCGGAAATGTAGAAGCCCGAGGTGACGCGGCCGACCCTGACCAGCCGGCCGGGGCAATGCCGGGCGAGGCGGGCCGCATCCTGCGGGACCATCGTGGGCGAGCGATCCGACCTCGGGAACAGCTTGCCCAGCGTCCAGAAGGCCATCAGGACGGCCGTGCGCGGGGCGACGGTGAAGACGATCGACTGCGCGGTGCGCCGCGAGAGGTTGCCCAGCACGCGGCCGATGTCGGCGTCGCGGTAGTAGATCAGGCTGTCCATCGCCAGCACGAAGTCGAACTGGCCGAGGGCGGGGTCCGACATGTCCCCGGCGCGGAACTCCACCGTGTCGGCAAGCGCGGGGTGCAGGCGGCGGCGGGCGATGTCGATCAGCCGGGGCGAGATGTCCACGCCGACGACCTGCGCCCCGCGCCGGGCCAGCTCGGCGGCCATCGCCCCGGTGCCGCAGCCTGCATCCAGAACGCGCGCGCCGCGCAGGTCCTCCGGCAGGCGCGACAGCATCAGCGCACGCATCCGGTCGCGGCCCCTGCGGACGGTCTCGCGGATGCGGGAGACCTTCTCATGACTCGTCAGCCGCTCCCAGGTCTGGGTCGCGGTGCGGTCGAAGTAGGTTTCGACCCGGTCGCGGGTGAGGCCATAGTCGGACATCAATCAAATCCCAGCAGTTCGAAGATCTCGCGGTCGGGCAGCGGTTCGGGCGACGAGCCTTCGCCGCCCACGGACCGCCAGAGCGTGTCGGCCAGCCGCAGGTATTCGGCGCGGGCGGTGACGATGTCCGGTTCGTCGTCCATCTCGAACAGCGTCTTCTTCTTCAGGCGCGAGCGGCGGATGGCGTCGATGTCGGGCATGTGGGCGAGGCGGTTGAAGCCGACACGCTCGCAGTAGCGATCCACCTCGTTGGTCTCGCGCGAGCGGTTGGCGACGCAGCCCGCGAGGCGGACCTTGTAGTTGCCGGACTTGGCCTGCACGGCGGCGATGATCCGGTTCATCGCGTAGATCGAGTCGAAGTCGTTCGCGGTGACGATCACCGCGCGGTCGGCGTGCTGGAGGGGGGCCGCGAAGCCGCCGCAGACCACGTCGCCGAGGACGTCGAAGATCACCACGTCGGTGTCTTCCAGCAGGTGGTGCTGTTTCAGAAGCTTGACCGTCTGGCCCACGACATAGCCGCCGCAGCCGGTGCCGGCGGGCGGTCCCCCGGCCTCGACACAGCGCACGCCGTTCCAGCCCTCGGCGATGTAGTCCTCGGGGCGCAGTTCCTCGGCGTGGAAATCGACTTCCTTGAGGATGTCGATGACCGTGGGTTGCAGCCGGCCGGTCAGGGTGAAGGTCGAATCGTGCTTGGGGTCGCAGCCGATCTGCAGCACGCGCTTGCCCATGACCGAGAAGGCGGCCGACAGGTTCGACGAGGTGGTGGACTTGCCGATCCCGCCCTTGCCATAGACGGAGAACACTTTCGCGCCCTCGATCTTCAGGGCCGGGTCGAGGTGGACCTGGACGGAGCCTTCGCCGTCGAGTCCCTTGAGGTTCGGAATTTCGTCGCGCGGGCTCATGGGCGGCCCCTTTCGATCTGAGGTGTCATTCGGCGGCGATCCCTTCCAGTCGATCCTCAAGCTCGTCGGCGGCCTGTTGCAGGGCCGCGAGCGTGGCGGGATCGGGTGTCCAGTAGGCGCGGTCCGAGGCCTCGAGCAGGCGCTGGGCCATGCGGGAGGAGGCTTCGGGGTTCAGCGCGGCGAGGCGGCGGCGCATGGCCTCATCCGTGACGAAGGTCTCGGTCAGGCGCTGATAGACCCAGGGTTCGACGGTGCCGGTGGTGGCCGACCAGCCGAAGGTGTTGGAGATCTGCGCCTCGATCTGGCGGACGCCCTCGGCGCCGTGGCGCAGGAGGCCCTCGAAGAACTTCGGGTTCAGCGAGCGCGCCCGGGTTTCCAGCGCGATCTGGTCCGACAGCGTGCGGACCACGCCGCCGCCGCGGGTCTGGTCGCCGATGTAGACCGGCGTGTCCTGCCCGCCGCGCGCCCGCTTCACCGCGCGGGCGATGCCGCCCAGCGTGTCGAAGTAATGGTCCACCGAGGTGACGCCCAGTTCCACGGATTCGAGGTTCTGGTAGGCGAGGTCCACGTCCTTCAGCGCCTTTTGCAGAAGCGCGGGGTTGCCCTTGGCCTTGCCGTTGACGCCATAGGCAAAGCTCTTGCGGTTCTGGTAGGCGTCGGCCAGTTCGTCCTCGTCGCCGAAGGCCGAAGAGCCGACAAGCACGTTGACGTTGGACCCGTAGGCGCCTTCGGCGTTGGAGAACACCCGCAGGCTTGCGGTTTCCATGTCGCAGCCCATCTCGGCGGCATAGCGGAGCGCGTGGGCGCGGATGAAGTTCTGCGCCTCGGGTTCGTCGGCGGTGGCGGCCTTGTAGGCGGCCTCGGCCAGCATCCGGGTCTGCAAGGGCAGGAGGTCGCGGAAGATGCCCGAAAGGGTCATCACCACGTCGATCCGCGGGCGGCCGAGCTCTGCCAGCGGGATCAGGTCGGCCCCGGCAAGCCGGCCATAGCTGTCGAACCGGGGCCTCGCGCCGATCAGGGCAAGCGCCTGCGCGATCGGGCCGCCGTCGGACTTGATGTTGTCCGAGCCCCAGAGGACCAGCGCCACGGTGCGCGGCAGCGTCGGATGCGTGGCCAAGAGCCGGTCGGCCTGCGCCTTGCCGTCGGCCAGCGCAAAGGCGGTGGGCATCCGGAACGGGTCGAAGGCGTGGATGTTGCGGCCCGTGGGCAGGATCTGCGGCGAGCGGATCAGATCGCCGCCGGGGACGGGGGAGATGAAACGACCGGAGAGCGCGCGGAGAAGCGCCGGGATTTCGCTGTCGTGGTGCAGGTGTTCGGCGGCTTTCGCGCGAACCTCGGGATCGTCGGGCATCAGCGCGAGGTATTCGCCGCGCTGGGCCTCGGTCATCGGGCGGCCCAGGACGTGCAGGCCGTCGGTGATGAGCGCGCCTTCGGTTTCCAGCAGTTTCAGCCACAGCGCCTCGGGGTCGGACGGGTCCATGTCCACCGCGCGGGCCTGTTCGGCGATGAGAAGGGCGAGGTCCGCGCGGTCGGCCGCATCGGGGGCCAGCGCGCGGAACCGGCTGAGGCTGTCCTTGAGGTCGGCCAGACCCTTGTAGAGGCCGGATTGCGCCAGCGGCGGGGTCAGGTGGGTGACGGTGACGGCGTTCGACCGGCGCTTGGCCAGCGTCGCCTCGGACGGGTTGTTCGCGGCGTAGAGATAGACGTTCGGCAGGTTGCCGATCAGGCGGTCGGGCCAGCAGTTCCCGGAGAGGCCGGCCTGCTTGCCGGGCATGAACTCCAATGCGCCGTGCATCCCGAAATGCAGCAGCACATCGGCGCCGAAATCCCGTTTCATCCAGTCGTAGAAGGCGGCGAAGGCGTGGGTGGGGGCGAAGCCCTTCTCGAACAGCAGGCGCATCGGGTCGCCTTCGTAGCCGAAGACGGGCTGGATGCCGACGAAGACATTGCCGAACTGACGGCCCAGCACGAAGACATCGGCGCCGTTCGATTGCGCGCGGCCGGGGGCGGGACCCCAGACCTTCTCGATGTCGGCCAGCCAGCGGGAGCGGCGGACGATCTCGCGCGCGGGGATGCGGGCGGCGACATTGGCGGGCTGGCCGAAGGCCGCGGCATTGCCGTTCAGGACGGCCTCGCGCAGGGCCTCGACGGTGTCGGGCGGGGTCAGGTCATAGCCCGCGGCCTTCATCGCATGCAGCGTGTTGAAGAGGCTTTCGAACACGCCCAGATAGGCGGCGGTGCCGACGGCCCCGGCGTTCGGCGGAAAGCCGTAGAGGACGATGCCGACCTTGCGCCTGGCGGTTTCGCTGCGACGGAGGGCGGCGAGACGAAAGACCTTTTCGGCCAGCGTCTCGATCCGTTCCGGGCAGGGGGCCATGACGCGCGCGGTCACGTCCACCGGCGCGGGGCAGGTCCTGGCGCAGCCCTGGCAGCCGCCTGCGTCGTGGCGCCCGGCAAAGACGGTGGGGTTGGTCGCGCCGTCGATCTCGGGCAGCGCGATCAGCATGGTGGTTTCCACCGGGCCAAGGCCGCCGTCGGTGGCGGCCCATTGGCCGAGCGTCTGGAATTCGAGCGGGTGGGCCGCGACATAGGGCACGTCGAGGGCCTCGAGCGCGGCGACGGCGGCGGGGCTGTCGTTGTAGGCGGGGCCGCCGACGAGGGAAAAGCCGGTGAGGGAGACGAGGGCGTCGATCCGTCCGCCCGACATGAAGGCGTCGATGGCGGGGCGGCCGTCGAGGC
>JBKBRG010000079.1:0-8518 GCA_046292325.1 Tabrizicola sp. | reverse complement strand
CAAGGCCAAGTATGGCTATGACCTCGGCGTGCCGGTCAACTGGTCGGCCTACGAGGACATCGCCGAATTCTTCACCGGCCGCGACATGTCCTACATCGGCGGTCCGGCGACCGGGGTCTATGGCAACATGGACTACGGCAAGAAGGACCCCTCGCTTGGCTGGCGCTACACCGACGCCTGGATGTCGATGGCCGGCATGGGCGATGTGGGCGAACCGAACGGGCTGCCGGTCGATGAATGGGGCATCCGCGTGGACGAGAATTCGCGTCCCGTCGGCTCCTGCGTGGCCCGTGGCGGCGCGACGAACGACGCGGCGGCGGTCTATGCCGTGACCAAGGCGATCGAGTGGTTGCAGAAATACTCGCCGCCGGAAGCCCAGGGCATGACCTTCGGCGAGGCCGGTCCGGTTCCGGCGCAGGGCTCCATCGCCCAGCAGATGTTCTGGTATACCGCCTTCACCGCCGACATGGTCAAGCCCGGCCTGCCGGTGATGAACGAGGACGGCACGCCCAAGTGGCGCATGGCCCCCTCGCCGCATGGCGTCTACTGGCAGGAAGGCCAGAAGATCGGCTACCAGGACGCCGGGTCCTGGACCCTGCTCAAGTCCACCCCGGTCGATCGCGCCCAGGCGGCCTGGCTCTATGCCCAGTTCGTCACCTCGAAGACCGTGGACCTGAAGAAGTCCGACGTCGGCCTGACCTTCATCCGCGAATCGACCATCAACAGCCAGCACTTCACCGACCGCGCGCCCAAGCTGGGCGGCCTGATCGAGTTCTACCGCTCGCCGGCCCGCGTCCAGTGGTCGCCGACCGGGACGAACGTGCCGGACTATCCCAAGCTGGCGCAGCTCTGGTGGCAGAACATCGGCGACGCCATGTCGGGGGCCAAGACCCCGCAGGAGGCGCTGGATGCGCTCTGCGCCGAGCAGGAGAAGGTGCTGGAACGGCTTGAGCGTTCCGGTGTCCAGGGCGACATCGGGCCCAAGCTGAACGAGCCGCAGGATCCGCAGGTCTGGCTCGACGCGCCCGGCGCCCCGGTCGCAAAGCTCGAGAACGAGGACGAAGAGCCCAAGACCATCAGCTACGACGAGCTGATCAAGTCCTGGCAGTAGGTTGAAACGGTCCCGGGCGGAGCAGACCCGTTCCGCCCGGGGCCAGATCCCTTCGAAGGACCTTGCAGCAACTCTCGAAGGTTCTTGCCACCGGCCACGGATGTCCGGCAAAAGTCAGACTGTCGAGAATTCCCGGACCCGCGCGACCAAGCCCCTGGAATCCTTCCCCCACTCCCGTCTGTCCCGCGTGGACGCATCTGACCCCAGGCCCGCCCCATGACCCATATCCTTGCCATCGACCAGGGCACCACCTCTTCCCGCGCGATCCTGTTCGATGCGGCCCTCCGCCCCGTCGCCTCGGCTCAGCAAGAATTCACCCAGCACTTTCCCCACCCCGGCTGGGTCGAGCATGACCCGGCGGATCTCTGGTCCACCGTCGCGGCCACCGCGCGGGCGGCGATGGAAAGGGCAGGGGTCGGGGCCGCCGACATCGCCGCCATCGGCATCACCAACCAGCGCGAGACGACCCTGATCTGGGACCGCGCCACCGGACGGCCGATCCACCCCGCCATCGTCTGGCAGGACCGCCGCACCGCGGACAGCTGCGCCGCCCTGAAGGATCAGGGCCACGAGGCCGGCATCACCGGCAAGACCGGCCTGCTGCTCGACCCCTATTTCTCGGGGACCAAGGTCAAGTGGCTTCTCGACCATGTGGAAGGGGCCCGCGACCGGGCGAAGCGCGGCGAACTGGCCTTCGGCACCGTCGATACCTGGCTGATCTGGAACCTGACCGGCGGCAAGGTGCATGCCACCGACGCCACCAATGCCTCGCGCACCCTGCTCTACAACATCGCGGAAGGTCGCTGGGACGAGGAGATCTGCCGCCTGCTCGACATCCCGATGGCGCTCCTCCCCGAGGTGAAGGACTGCGCCGCGCCCTTCGGGATGACCCGCCCCGACCTCTTCGGCCGCGGGATCCCGATCCTGGGCGTCGCGGGCGACCAGCAGGCGGCGACCGTGGGCCAGGCCTGCTTTGCCCCCGGCATGATGAAATCGACCTATGGCACCGGCTGCTTTGCGCTTCTGAACACCGGCGCCGACCGGGTGCCCTCGACGAACCGCCTTCTGACCACCATCGCCTACCAGCTGGACGGCAAGCCCAGCTATGCCCTCGAAGGCTCGATCTTCATCGCGGGTGCCGTGGTGCAATGGCTGCGCGACGGGCTGAAGATCATCCGCGAGGCGAAGGAGACCCAGCCGCTGGCCGAAGCCGCCGAAGAGGCGCAGGGCGTGGTCCTCGTGCCTGCCTTCACCGGGCTCGGCGCGCCCTACTGGCGGCCCGATTGCCGGGGCGCGGTCTTCGGCCTGACGCGCAACTCCGGCCCCGCGGAATTCGCCCGCGCGGCGCTGGAAAGCGTGGGCTACCAGACCCGCGACCTCTTGGAGGCGATGCGGGCCGACTGGGGCACCGAGGCGCAGGGCGTCCTGCGCGTCGATGGCGGCATGACGGCCAGCGACTGGACCATGCAGTTCCTGGCCGACATCCTGGGCGCGCCGGTGGACCGGCCGAAGGTGACCGAGACGACGGCGCTGGGCGCGGCCTGGCTGGCCGCGATGCAGGCCGGCGTCGTGGGCGGACCCGAGGAATTCGCGAAGTCCTGGGCGCTCGACCGCCGCTTCAGCCCGCAGATGGACGCCGCCACCCGCGCGGCGAAATATGCACGCTGGCGCAAGGCCGTCGCCGCCACGATGAGCCTATGACGGGTCCGCGCACCCAGGAACTTTCGGCGAATATTCCTGGGTTGCCTGCGGCCTTCGCCATCACCCAGCCCGGTCGCATCCTCTTTGGCCGCGGCGAGGCGGCGAAGGCCCCGGATCTGGTCCGCGGCTTCGGTGCGCGGGCGCTGGTCGTCCACGGGGCTCACCCGGCCCGCGCTGCCTGGCTGGTCGAGGCGATGGGGCCCGGGACGCTCGCCCTGCCCTGCGCGGGCGAACCCTCCCTCTCCGATCTCGAGGCCGCCCTGGCCACTGCCCGCGCGCACCGTCCCGCCTGCGTGGTGGCCCTCGGCGGCGGCGCGGCGCTGGATCTCGGCAAGGCGCTGGCGGCGCTGGTCCCCGCGCCTGACGGGCCGATGGCGCATCTGGAGGTGGTGGGCAAGGGCCTGCCGCTGAGGGTGGACCCCTTGCCCTTCGTCGCGATCCCGACCACGGCGGGGACGGGGGCAGAGGTGACGAAGAACGCGGTCATTGCAGCCGAGGGCCGCAAGGTCAGCTTGCGCGACGACCGGATGGTGGCGCGGCTGGCGATCGTCGATCCGGCGCTGACCGATGGCTGCCCGCGGGGGGTGACGCTGGCCTCGGGCCTCGACGCCGTGACGCAGGTGATCGAACCCTTCGTTTCGGTGAAGGCGACGCCCTACACCGATGCCCTGACCCGGCCAGCCATCGCCACGGGGATGCGGGCGCTGATGCGGCTGATGCAGGGGGAGGACGCAGAGGCGCGGGACCGGATGGCCTGGGTCAGCCTCTGCGGCGGGCTGGCCCTGGCCAATTCGGGCCTTGGCGCCGTGCACGGCCTGGCGGGGGTGATCGGCGGCATGACGGGCGCTGCGCATGGGGCGATCTGCGGCGCGCTGCTGGGACCGGTGCTTGCCGCGAACCGGGCGGCGGCGCAGGGCCGGGCGCGGGCCCGGCTGGACGAGGTCTGCGCGCTGCTGGCCGAGGTGCTGGGATCGAGCGCAGCCGAAGCCCCGGCCGCTTTGCAGGCCTGGTCGAGGGCCGAGGGGTTGCCGGACCTTGCCGCGCTTGGGGTGGCCGACGAGGACCACGCCGGGATTGCCGCCGCCGCGCTGTCGGCGTCGTCGATGAAGGGCAATCCGGTCGCCCTGTCCGAGGCGCTGCTGCGCGGGATCCTGGCGGCGGCCTGATCGCGGTGGTTTCGACATCCGCCGCGCGGGGCCTTGATGCCGATCAATGCGCCGGTGGCCAAAGCCTGCCAGACAGGGTCCGATGCATGAACGGCAGGAGGTTGCAGCCATGCGCCTGATGATGATCCTGTTTTCGATGATCGGCACCGCCCTTGCCGGGTCCGGGGTCATACTGGTCCTGACCCTGGGCTACGGCACGCTCTGGCCGATCGTCGGGGCGGCGGCGGCCGGAGCGGCCCTTGCCCTGCCGGTCAGCTGGCTGATCGCCCGGCAGATCGAAGGCTAGGCCTCCAGAAAGACCCGGACGGTCTCCTCGAACTCGCGCGGCTTTTCGGCATGCAGCCAGTGGCCCGCACCGGGGATCTTCGCGAAACGTGCCTTCGGGAACAGGGCGCGGATCGTCTCGCGGTGTTCGGGGCGGACATAGCCGCTTTCGGCGCCGGTCAGGAACAGGGCGGGGCGGTCGAACACGCCTTCGGTCCCCGGCCAGCCGACGATCTTCGGCATCTCGGCCTCGAGCACCGGCAGGTTCAGGCGCCAGCGTGGCGGATGCTGGCGCAGGTCGAGGGATTGCAGGAAGAAGGCGCGCAAGGCGGGGTCGTCGATCGTTCCAGCCAGTGCGGCATCGGCCTCGGCCCGGCTGGTGATCCGCGTCAGGTCGATGTCCGCCATCGCCCGCGCGTTGCGGGTCTGGTCGTGGGCATAGGCCACGGGGGCGATATCGGCGACGATCAGGCGGCGGATCCGTTCGGGGCGGGTCAGCGCAAGCTGCATCGCGGCCTTGCCCCCCATGGAATGGCCCAGCAGGTCCACCGGCTGCGGCCCGAGGCTCTCGATCACCTCGGCCAGGTCGGCGGCCATCTCGGGATAGCCCTGCGTCGGGAACCTTGGGCTCTCGCCATGGTTGCGCATGTCCACGGCCACCACCTCGCGCCGGTCGGCCAGGCGGCGCGCGATCACGCCCCAGTTCCGGCCCGAGCCGTATAGACCGTGCGCGATGACCAGGGGCGGGGCCTCGGCAGTCGTTGCGGCGGGGTGGCGAATCGTGGCGAGCATGGGTTTTCCATAGCGATTTCGAGAGCTTCAGGCCAGTGAACCCGACGCAGGGCGGTTGATCGTCCCGGCAAACGACACTAGGTTCTGCGGGGGCGGTGGAGGGTGGCAAGATGAGTGCGGTGACGATCCAGCAGATGGCGGATCGGGTGGCTCAGCTTCTGGAAGAGAGGCTGGGACTGGGAGGCAAGGGACTCGCCGCCAAGATGAAGCGGGCCGGCCGCCTGTTGCCGCGCAAGGTGCGCGATGCGGGCAGGTTGCTGGCCGCGGCGGCCCAGAAGGCGCAGAACCCCAAGCTTCTGGGGCAGATCGACATGGGCGAGGTGACCGAGGCCTATGATGTCTGCCTGAAGCATCTGATCGCGATCGACCCGGTGAGCCGCCGGCGCGACCTGTTCGCGGGCATGGTCGGGTCGGTCGGCTTCGGGGTGCTGGTGCTGGCCGTGGCCATCTTCGGCTTCCTCGCCTGGCGGGGTTACTTCTAGGGATCGGTCCGGGCCGGGCGGTGCCGGCGTCTTGCATCCGCGCCGACATCCGCCGGCGGGCATTTGCCACTCGGCAGGCTTTCCAGAGGTGCGGCGCAGGTCCAGCGCCCGGTCATTCGGCGCGCGGCGGGTCATCAGCGTCACGGCGACGAAGGCCACATGGATCGGAAGATGCCACGAGCCAAGCTTGGCGAAGCTGACCATCTCGCCCCGGATCTGGCCATGGCGGGTCCAGGTGCCGGTCGCGGTGCCCGGGTTCTCGGCCACCCAGAGCGCAAGGGCTGACAGCAAGGCCGCGACCGTCAGGGGCATCCACCCGTGCCGGTCGTGGATGCGGAACCGGATCCGGGTGCGCCAGCCGAGCACGATGGTGGCGACGATCAGCGCCAGGCGGATGTCGGGCAGGAAACGGTGGGCGAAGAAGCTGACGTGGATCGCGGCAGCCAGCAGGACGGTCGGCGGAAAGCGCGGACAGGGTGCGAAGGCCATGACGAAAACGCGGGTGGCGCGCGTCACGCGGCTACCGGCGTGGACCTTGAACCATTCCATCGCCGTGCCGGTGCGGTGGAAGCGCCGGGTGACGCGGGCCCGGTCGCCCTGCGGTGTTCGAGGGTGCGGGCGTCGCGGAGGGTCATGGGTGGCCGCCGGCCAGGGGATGGAGGATGTGACCCCGGTCCGGTGCAAGGGCCAAGGTGGGGAATGACCCGCGCGCCGGGCTTGGATACCGGACGCCGATGTGCTGGCATGGCACGAAAGTCACTTGGAGGCGCGATGCTGGACGATGACCTGAGGGCGCAACAGGACGAGGTCAGTCGGCTGATCGGTCGCTGCCTGATCCGCTTGCAGCAGTATGAAGGCCAGCTGAAGGCCATTCTCGCGCATCACGACCTGTCGGCCGGGCCGGAGGGATTCGAGGCTGCCCGCGCGGCCCGGGGCGCGGAGCTGTCGCGCCAGACGCTCGGAACGTTGGTCCGGGAACTGCTCGGTTCCGTCATTGTCGCGGACACGCCGGGCGGAGTTCTGGACAGAGACAACCCGGACGCGGCCGCCGGCGACCCGATGGTCCGGGTCACCCTGCGGCTCGGTCTGGCCGAGGAGGAAATGGCAACCATGGAAGCCGATCTGCGCGATCTGGTGGAGCTTCGCAACGATCTGGTCCATCACTTCCTGGGGCGGCATGATCTGGGGTCGGTCAAGGGGTGCCGGATCGCTCAGGCCGAACTTGCCGCCAGCTGCGACCGGATCGGCCGGCTGCTCGAAGGGCTGCGGAGCTGGGCTCGCGACCTTGACCAGGCGCTGAAAGAGGTAGCGGAGCTCCACCGATCCGGCACCATCCGGGACCTGGTTGTCCACGGGATCATGCCGGATGGGACAGTGGACTGGCCGACAAGCAGCCTTGTCAGCGGCTTCCGCGAGGCGGCGCGGGCCCTGGCCGGGGCCGGGACAGGCTGGGTTCCGGTCGATGCGGCCGGACGCTGGCTTGCCGACAGATGCACGGACCTGACGCCGGAACGCTTCGGCTGCAAGACCTGGGCCCATGCCTTGCAGGAGTCCCGCCTGTTCGATCTGAGCCGTCAAGACACAGCCGATGGCCGCGTGCTCTGCTTCCGGGCGAGACAGACACCGTCCCGTGACAGGGCAGCGGAACAGATCTGGCAGATTGGCGATCGCGGGGCCGCGCCGCGCCTGAGGTAGCGGTGCGGGTGGGCAGATTGCCCACCCAAGAGGGCGCTCGCCCTCAAGGCTCCGGGTAGATCGGGAAGCGCTGGCACAGCGCCTCGACCTCGGCCTTCACCCTGGCCTCGACCGCGCCGTTGCCGTCCTCGCCATTGGCGGCGAGGCCATCGACGACCTCGATGATCCAGCGGGCGATCTGGCGGAATTCGGGTTCACCGAAGCCGCGGGTGGTCCCGGCAGGGGTGCCAAGGCGGACGCCGCTGGTGATCGTCGGCTTCTCGCTGTCGAAGGGGATGCCGTTCTTGTTGCAGGTGATATGCGCGCGGCCCAGGGCTTTCTCGGTCGCGTTGCCCTTCACGCCCTTCGGCCGCAGGTCCACCAGCATCAGATGCGTGTCGGTGCCGCCGGTGACGATGTCGAGCCCGCCCTTCATCAGCTCGTCCGCCAGGGCCTGGGCGTTCTTCACCACCTGGGCCTGATAGTCCCGGAAGCCGGGGCGCAGCGCCTCGCCGAAGGCCACGGCCTTGGCGGCGATGACATGCATCAGCGGGCCGCCCTGGATGCCGGGGAAGATGGCCGAGTTGACCTTCTTGGCGATCTCCTCGTCATTGGTGAGGATCATGCCGCCGCGGGGCCCGCGCAGCGTCTTGTGCGTGGTGGTGGTGGCGACATGGGCATGCGGGAAGGGGCTGGGGTAGAGGCCCGCGGCCACGAGGCCCGCGAAATGGGCCATGTCCACCAGCAGGTAGGCGCCGACGCTGTCGGCGATCTCGCGCATCCGCCTGAAGTCGATGATGCGGGGAATGGCGCTGCCACCGGCGATGATCAGCTTCGGCTTGTGCTCGGTCGCCAGTTCCTGCACCTGGTCGTAGTTCAGCGTCAGGTCCTGCTTGCGCACGCCATACTGCACGGCGTGGAACCACTTGCCCGACTGGTTCGGCGCGGCACCATGGGTCAGGTGGCCGCCCGCGTCCAGGGACATGCCGAGGATGGTGTCGCCGGGCTTCAGCAGCGCCTGGAACACGCCCTGGTTGGCCTGGCTGCCAGAGTTCGGCTGGACGTTGGCGAAGCTGCACCCGAACAGCTTGCAGGCGCGCTCGATCGCCAGGTTCTCGGCGATGTCCACATACTGGCAGCCGCCGTAATAGCGCTTGCCGGGATACCCTTCCGCATACTTGTTGGTCATCACCGAGCCCTGCGCTTCCATCACCGCGCGCGAGACGATGTTTTCCGAGGCGATCAGCTCGATCTCGTGCCGCTGGCGGCCGAGTTCCTGCCGGATCGCGCCGAACAGTTCCGGGTCGCGGGAGGACAGGGGTTCGGTG
>JBKBRG010000078.1:0-8561 GCA_046292325.1 Tabrizicola sp. | reverse complement strand
ACGTCCGCCGCGCCGATCGCAGCACCTGCGGTCGGGTGCAGATCGGCAGCGGGTTGCTCTCGATCTCGAGCCGCACCCACTCGTCGCGGTCCCGGTCGGGGATCGTACGGGCGTAGAGCGGCTGGCCGAGGGTGTTCACCGTTTCGAACGTGTCCGCGGGGGCGTAGTAGATCTCGAAGAGCCCCTCGATGCCCTCGGGGTAGAAGAACGCCTTGTCGGTCGGCACGGTGAAGCCGACGCCGCCGCGATAACGGCGGAAGGTGATCCCCCCGAAGCTGACCTCGTCCGCCACACGGCCGCGCAGGTCGGCTGCGGCGGCGGTGTTGAGGTAGGTCTCCCGCACCTCCTTGTGGGCCACGAGATCGGCGAAGAAGGCCGACCCGCATTCCGCGCGGACCTGCACGGCGCCGGCCGAGAGCCCGCCCATCGAGTCCTCGACGCTCTCGATCAGCGCCTGGCAGCGCTTGCGGAGTGCCCCGGATGCCGGACTTGCGTTGTCGAGGTCGAAGTCGATCTCGGCCGCCGGCGTGATGCCGAACTCTGTGAAGTAGTTGACGACCGTGGCGTGGTCCTTGGGGTCCTTCACCAGCCCCTGGATGCCGTTCAGGAGGTGGTATTCGAAGGTGGTCTCGGCGTCCTGGCGAAGCTTCCTGAGCCGGTACGCCACTTCGGTCTGCACCTGCTGGGTGGCGCTCTCCGATCCGAAGTCGCGAACCGACTGGATCTCGGAAGCCCAGAGCACGTCCTGCTTCTTGAACTGGCGGCAGACGAAGGCGCGCATCTCGCGCCGGTCGGGCACCTGCTGCTCGTAGGCCGAGCCGCGCTCCGAGAACGGGATCAGCGAGAGCGTGCCGTCGCGGCTCTCGATCACGACGGTGCGCGAGCGCACGCCTCGCGGGCTGAAGAGGTTCGAGCCCGAGAGCAGCGCGGGCTTGTAGGGGATGTTCTCGAGCGCACGGGTGAGCTCGACGATGGTGAAGGCATCGCCTTCGAAGATGTCCATGGTGGCCATGAGGATGCCTCCTGTCGGGTTTGGGTCAGCGAACGAGGATGCCCGTGGCGAGGAGCGCCGTGTGGGCGGCCGCGATCTCGCCCGCGCTGGGCGTGCCGGCGAAGACGAGGTCGTGGCGGTTGACGATGGCGGGACCGCGGACCACGGCGACGGCCGGCGCATCGCCACCGGACGCATCCGCCTTGCCCCAGAGCACTGCGACGGCGGTCTCGGTGCCATCCACGGCGGCCGCGTCGTGTGCGGCGTATTTGCCAGAAGCGGTGATCTTGCCGAGCACGGTGCCGGGCTCGAGCGTGCCCGCGGCGACGGTGATCGTCTCGCGGGTGTAGTCGCGGAAGGCTTCCCAGACGAGGAAGCCGCCGGGGTGTTTGCCTTCGACCAGCGTGGTCATGGTATCATCCTTTCAGCTTGAAGGTGCGGGCGACGACCTCGCCCCAGGGGCGCGCGGCCGAGGAGCGGCCGGGCTGCGGGTGATGGGGCACGATCTCGGGCTCCGCCTCGGCCTTGGCGGCGAGGAGCGCCGCGCGGACCTCGCCGAGGCTCGCGTCCTGTTCAAGGAAGCGACCGGCCATCTGCGGCTGGCCGGCGAGGCGACAGAGATCTACGACGGCCCGGGCGTGCCCGATGGCCTCCGCGCGGATGGCGGCCGGATCGGGCGGCGCGCCACTGGGCGGCGGGGTTTTGGCGGGCGGCTGCGGGGCATTGGAGGCGGCGGCCGGCTCGTCCTCGGCGTCCGCGATCTTGTCACCTTCGGTGGCGTCGTCGGCATCCTCGTCCGCTTCGATCTCACCGCCGTCGCTTTCGTCATCTCGCTCCGGCTCGGTTTCGATAGCGTCGACCAGGATAGGCGGCGCATTGCGGAAGCGACCAATTTCGAAGTTCGCGGCGATCCGGACAGGCTCGATCAGCCTGTCGGCAAAGCCCTGCGCCACGGCGTCGCCAGCGTCGAACCAGGTCTCGGCTGCCATGAGCGCGGAGACCTCCTCGGGCGTCCGGCCGGATTTCGCGGCGTAGCCCGAGACGAGGCTGCCTTTCACCTTGTCGAGCGCCTCGGCCATGGCGCGCATGTCCTCGGCCGTGCCCATCACCAGGCCGGCCGGATCATGGATCATCAGGAAGGCGTTCTCGGGCATGACGATCTCGTCGCCCGCCATGGCGATGTAGGAGGCGGCCGAGGCGGCGATGCCGTCGATCCAGACCGTGACCGTGCCCTCGTGGCGCTTGATCGCGTTGTGGATCGCGACGGCGTCGAAGACCGATCCGCCGGGGCTGTTCAGCCGCAGATCGACGGGGGTGCCCTCGGGCAGCGCCCCGAGTTCCGCGAGGAACCCCTTCGCCGAGACCCCGTAGGCGCCGATCTCGTCGTAGATCGCCACTTCCGCGCCGGTCCCCCGGGCGCGGATCGCATACCAGCTTGCCATGTCGTCACTCCTGTTCGGTGGCCGGATCGGTCGCCGCCGCTCCGTCGTCCGTATCGTTGCCGGCGCCATTGCCGGGCTCGGCCCGGGTCGCCGGGGTCGCGCGGGCGCCCTGCGTCTCGCCGGGGCTCGTGCGGTAGCGCAGGCCGAGACCTGTCGCGCGGGCGGCGTCGGCGGCGTTCTCGCGGTCGATTTCCTCGATGTCGTAGCCGGTGGCCTCGACCACTTTGCGCCGCGACGTGATGCCGGCCTCCATCGCCAGCACCTGTGCCTGGATGTCCTTCAGCGGATCGACCCAGTCCCAGCGCGGCGGGATCCACTGCACCGGTCGCACCTCTGCCGGATCGGCCTCCAGCGCGCCCGACAGGACCGCGGTCTCCAGCCAGCGCCGCCAGACTGCCCGGCAGAGCTGGTGCACGATGACGCCGTGCTGCAGCTGGCCGATGCGGCGGCGGAACTCGACGAGTTCAGCGCGCAAGGACGAGTAGTTCGCCTGCCGGACATCGCCCGTGACGAGGTGATAGGGAAGCCCCAGCGAGGCCGAGACCGACAGCAGCGTGCGATACTGGAAGGCCTCGTAACCGCCGCCGACATCCGCCGGGGACGAGAACTTCACGTCCTCGCCCGGCAGCAGGACCTGCATCGTGCCGGGCTCGAGGCTCGCGATGGCCGCGCCGTCGAGATCTGCTTCGGCCTCGCCCATCATGGGCTCTTCCGGCGCCGTCTTGGTGATGAAGCCCGCGAACATCGCCGCGGTCTTCTTCCGGTCGAGCTCGGCGTCGTCGTACTGGTCGAGCAGGAACAGCCGCACCATCGCCGGCGCGATATGCGGCAGCCCCCGGATCTGGCCCGCGTCGATGGGGCGGTAGATGTGCAGCACGTCGGCTGCCGGCACGCGCACCGTCTCGGGGATCACCGCTCCCTGGTCGGTGCTGTCGCCCGGGTGGCGGCGGCGGAAGTGGTAGGCCACCCGCCGACCAATACCGTCGAACTCGATCCCGCAGCGGATGCGGTTGCCATTGGCCGCGGTCTCCGTCTTCTCGAAGGGCAGCATCTCCGACTGGAGAAGCTGCAGCTGCAGTGGGACCAGCAGTCCGTCCTCCGCGCGCCGAGGTCGGAGCCGGACGAAGCACTCGCCCGCGACAAACATCTCGCGCGCGACCATGGCCTGCAGGCCGTAGAAGTCTGTCAGCCCATCGGCGTCGGCCTCGTCGGTCCAGGCGAGCCAGAGCCGCTGGACCCGGTCGCGCAGGTCGGCGTCTCCGTTGAGCGAAGACGGCTTGATCCCGTCGCCCACGAGGTTGGCCGCGAAGGCTTCGCAGGCGTTTGCGGCATAGCCGTTGGTCACGACCATCTCGCGGGACCGCGCAAGCAGCCGCGGGCCACCCGAGGCGACCAGCGCGTTGATGTTCTCGAGCGGCGGGTTCCAGCCGCGCAGCCGGCGCTTCGCCATCGCACCTTCGAGGCGGGCGCGCACGGCAGCGGGGCCGCCGGCGGACCGGTGGCGGAAACGGTCGAAGATGCCCATGGGTTCATAGCCCCTTCGCCGTCGTCACGTGCACATGCCGGACGATCCGACGCCCTTCGGCTGCGGCGATCTCACGGTCCAGCGCTTCGATGGCCCGGTCGATCTCTGCGACGCTGCGATAGTCCACGGTCTTGCCGTCGTAGCTGACCCGCGCCACGCCCGAGGACCGCTGCGCGGTAAGTGCCTCGCGCCGGGCGCGGAGCTCTGCGGCCTTGGCCATGGATCACCTCATGTAGCTCGAGCGCACCGTGCGCCGGCGCGGCATCGTTCTTGTCGGGACGGACGGCGCGGTTGCCGAACCGGCCTCGGGCCCGCCCTGCTTCGCCACACCGAGCTGCGTTTCCAGATCGGCCCACCGCGCCTCGGGCCAGCGATCCGCTCCGAGGATCCAGGCCGCCGCGCGGGCATAGACCCGGCAGTCCAACGCCTCGTTGCGCTCGCGCAGCTTCTGCCATTCGAGCCGCGTGAAGCCACGCTTGCCCTTCACCGTCACCAGCTGCTCGGCGGTCAGCTGCTTGAGCCATTCGCCGTCCGCCCAGTCCGGCAGGTGGATCGTGCCGGGCGGGCACAGAGTGCCCGCCGCCTGTTTCTCCCTCGTCGGCCGGTCCAGTCGCAGGAAACGATACGTCTCGGCCTTGAAGGTCGAGGTGGCCACAGTCCAGAGCCGGGCGCCGCGCCGGAGCCGCTTGCCCCCGACGGTCGCGTCGACATAGGTCGGGCCGGTCACCGGGCTCGTCCGGGTGAACCCCTCGACGCCCTTGACGGGCGCCACCTGTGCGAACCCCACCTGCCGCGACCAGGCATAAACCGCGCTGGTCTCGTAGCCGGTATCGATCGCCAGCCGGGCGATGGTCAGATGCTGGCCATTCTCATGTGCCCATGTCCGGCCGAGCAGGTCGGTCAATTGCTGCCAGCAGGCCGGATCGCCGGGGCCGCCCTCGAGCACGAGGTGATCGACAAGCCAGCTTTCCAGACCCCGCCCCCAGGCCCAGACGTCGACCTCGATCCGGTCCTTCTGAACGTCGGCGCCCGCGGTCAGGAACAGCCCCCGCTCCGGGACCGTGCCCGGGGACCACGCTTCACGCCGGTCCGCCAGCCGCTGCCAGTCGGGCGCCTCGCCGGTCTCCATCCAGGTTTCGCCGAGGATGGTGTTCCGGAACGCCCGCATCGCCTCGTCGCTGCCCCGTGCCGCCTCGTGCGCCCGCGCGATCCGCTGCCAGCTGAGCCACCCGACCGGCGAATAGAGCGCCGAGAGGTGGTAGCCGACCGTCGCCGGATCGGCGGCCGTGGTGGTCGGACGCCACTCGCCGCGCTCCAGCATCCTGGTCTTGTGATGCTCGGCGATGGGCCGTTCGCAGCCCTCGCAGTGATACTCGGCCGTCTCGGGCCGCCCCTTCTCCCAGCGCAGCCGCTCGAAGCGCAGCCATTGCATCGCGGCGCAATGCGGGCACGGCACGAAGAACCGGCGCTGGTCGGACGCCTCGTATTCCCGTTCGATACGGCTCAGCCCCCGGATGGTGGGCGTCGAGACCAGGAAGACCTTGCGCCGGTGGGCGAAGGTTCGTGATGCACCAGGCGCCGGGGCCGATGCTGGCGGTCCAGCCGACGGTGGAATTAGCGAAACGGAACTCACGCCAGCGGATCGATCCGCTGATCGACGAGAGCCCGGAACTGCGCGAGCGGGTCAAACCGGCGCGCTCGCGCGACGCGGGCAACACGATGCTGTCGAAGGAATTCGCCGGTGGCATCCTGATCATGACGGGGGCCAACTCGGCGGTCGGGCTCCGATCGACCCCGGCGCGCTACATCTTCCTCGACGAGGTCGATGCCTATCCGGCCTCGGCCGACGAGGAAGGCGATCCTGTTACGCTGGCCGAGGCGCGCTCGCTAAGCCGATGAAACAGCTTCCTGCTTCCGTAGCCCCGATCTGAGCTGCCTTCATGAATACCACGCGCTGGACCGGATCGCCGGGCGAGAGCCGGTCCATGATCTCGCGCATGTAGGGCGTGCGCGCGGTCCGGTACTGCCCCGGCTCGGCCGAGGCCCGCGAAGCAAGTTTCCGGTGGCGGTCGGCCCAACTCGAGACGGTCAGGTCCGGGTCGGGGCGCAGGCCCCGCGACCAGGCGCGGAGCAACGCGGCGGCGCCGTCGAACCCGAAAAGATCGTCATCCAAGCCCGGGTCGGATCTCCGCGAGGCTGTCGAGCTGGGCGCGAACATGGGCCTCCAGAACCTTCTGCATCAGCGCCGCCTCAACCTCGCATGTGTCCCTCAGCGCCGCGGTGAGCTCAGAGGCCATCAATGCAGCCACCCGCGCCGGCCAGGTCACCCACGCGTCGCGCTCGTCGCGCGCGAGCCGGAACATCAGCGTCTCCGCCCGGGCGCGGTCGACCAGCTCCCCCTTCAACTTCTGGAGCCGGATGCGCCGTTCCTGCGCCTTCAGCACCTCGTTCGCGGTCTTGGCCTGCAGGAAGGTCGTACCGCCGCCCACGGCCGGCGCGGTCAGTCCCTGTTCACGCAAGGTGTCACCGACGGCGGCGACGGCGGCCTCGGGCACGGGTTTCAGCTTGGGTGCCGGCGCTTTCCTGGTCTTCGAGGGATCGGTCGCTTCCGCGCGCAGCCGGTCGGACGCGATGGCGTCGATGCTTCCATCCTCGTGCAGGACGAGCCGGCCGACAGCCTTCGCCTTCTGGATCGCGCCCCGCGACAGGCCGACATGGGCGGCGTATTGGCGCTCGCTCATGCCCTGCATCGACGGCTCCGATTATCATTCAGAATCATGTGCTTATCGAGTTGAAAAGCGGCGCCACCGGAGCGAACGTCCGTTCAGAAGCACGATACAACTCACCAAGGAGCCACCACGATGATCACCCGCCTGAACCCGATCACCACTCCGCGCTTTGAGCCCCGCGCCGAGAAGGCGCACCGGAACAAGGGTGAGCCCGGTTCCGCCACCGGTTCGAGGAACCGGGCGAACGCACTCGCCGCCTTCATCGGCAAGAAGGCCGAGATCGACGAGATGCTCGCCCGCCTGCAGGCGCTCAGCGACGACCATTTCAACTGCCACCCCGACGAGGCGGGCTGGGCCATGGTCGGTACTCTCGAACACTACGCCAACCTCCTGAAGCGCATCACCGACAGCGCCTTCGGCGAGGGCGAGCACGCCCGCTGATCTCCGGCGCTGCCGGAACTCCCGCCGCGCGCCCTGCGCGGTGAGCCCGAACCGTGGCCCCAGTGGGGCCGCGTAAGTCGGGCGAACGGGTCGTAGAAGGCGCCGCATGACGCGGGCCCGAATACGGAGACGACCCCATGACCAAGCTTTCCGACACCCAGGCCATCATCCTCGCCGCCGCCGCGCAGCGCGACGACCGCAACCTCCTGCCGCTGCCCGGGTCCCTGCGCGGCGGCGCCGCGGTCAAGGTCGTCGGCGCGCTTCTCGCGCGCGGACTCGCTGCGGAGATCGTCACCGACAGCCGGACGAAGGCCGATGCCGCCCTCAACCGCTTCTGGCGCAACGACGCGGACGGCCGCGCCACCCTGCTGCGCATCACCGACGAGGGCCTCGCCGCCGTCGGCATCGATCCCGAGGACGCGAACACCGCGCCCACGAGCATCGACGAACCGCCGAGCGACGCGCCCGCGCCCAACGCTCCCACCGGGACCGAGCCCGCGCCCAAGACGCGCACACCGCGCGAGGGCACCAAGCAGGCCACGCTGATCTCAATGCTGCGCGCGCCGGACGGCGCGACCATCGAGGAGATCATGGTCGCCTTGCAGTGGGCCCCACATACGATTCGCGGCGCGATGGCCGGGGCGCTGAAGAAGAAGCTCGGACTCGAGGTGATCTCCGAGAAGGTCGAGGGGCGCGGGCGCGTGTACAAGCTCCCTGCCGCCTGACGCAAGCGACCCCGACAAGTCGATGGCCGCCGTCCCTCCGGGGCGGCGGTCTATCATCTGGCGCTCCGCATCCGGATCGCCTCGAACAGCCGCCGCAGCAGATAGCCCCGCGCCAGCGAGACGCCGACGAAGGCGAGGCCGATGGTCAGATGCTCGGCCAGCCCCGTCTCGATCCCGAACCACGGGAATACGACGATCTGCGTGGCGATGGCCAAAACGTAGCCGACGACAACGTTTGCCGCGGCCTCGACCATCGACATGGTCCGGCTCTGCTTCATCGCAGGCTCTCCATGAAGGCCGTCACGAACTCCGCCGCGAGCGGCGGAACGATCGCATTGCCGTAGCCCCGCAGCAGCCCCATGCGACCGGGTATCCCATCAGCCAGCGGGAATGTTCCGGGCTCAACGGGCCGCCAGCGTCCATCGCGGCAGAGGAGCCAGTCCGGATCTCGCCAGACGCCGTCCGTCGCGCCGGTCCCGGCGGGGTCGGCGCCTTCGACCAGTCCACCAGCTTCATCGTCCGGCGGCTGGCGTCGGTGTTGCCGGCCGCGTTGTATCGGTTCGTCGCGGGCGAGCCCGCCATGGCCGTCGACCGCCTCGACATCGTGGAACACGCTCTCCGCGCGCTTGTGGCAGGCGCGGCAGAGCGGGATGAGGTTGGTGGGCGAGTTGTCCCGCGTGAGGCGGAACGGGATGATGTGGTGCACCT
>JBKBRG010000077.1:6499-8591 GCA_046292325.1 Tabrizicola sp. | reverse complement strand
CATGCACCGCGAGGGGCAGAAATACTGGTCCGACCCCTGGCACTGGGCGCAGGCGGCGATCGTGGCCGCCTGCCGGACGCACGGTGTCCTGCCGGTGGACGGACCTTTCGGAGATTTCAGCGACGACGAGGGCTTTCGCGCTCAGGCGCGGCGGTCGGCCACGCTGGGGATGGTCGGGAAATGGGCGATCCATCCCAAGCAGGTCGCGCTGGCGAACGAGGTCTTCACGCCATCGGAAGCTGCCGTGCGCGAAGCCCGCGAGATCCTGGCCGCGATGGAGGCTGCAAAGGCCGCCGGCCAGGGGGCTGCGGTCTACAAGGGGCGGCTGGTGGACATCGCCAGCATGCGGCAGGCCGAGGTCATCGTGCGGCAGGCAGAGCTGATCGGGGTGTGAAACCCCGCCTCAGAACAGCTTGCCGCCCAGCGGCACCTCCTGGTCCGGGCCGATCAGCACCACCGCACCCTCGGCATCGGGGAGACCGAGGACCAGAACCTCGGACCGGACCGGGCCGATCTGGCGCGGCGGGAAGTTGACCACGGCCAGCACCTGCCGGCCGACCAGGTCATCCAGCCGGTAGTGTTTCGTTATCTGGGCCGAAGAGCGCTTTTCGCCGATCTCCGGCCCGAAATCGACCCAGAGCCTGTAGGCGGGCTTCCGCGCCTCGGGGAAGGGTTCGGCGCGGGTGATGCGGCCGACGCGAATGTCCACGCGGTCGAAGTCGTCGTAGGTGATGGTCATTTGCCGAGTTCCCGCCCCCGGTCGGCGGCGGCCTTCACCGCCCGGCGCAACAGGGCCGGAAATCCCGTTTCCGCATCCATCAGGACCGCCAGCGCCGCAGCCGTGGTGCCGCCGGGCGAGGTGACGTTGATGCGCAGTTGCGTTGCGCTCTCGGCACTCTGATACGCCAGTTCCCCCGCCCCGCAGACCGTGGCACGGGCCAGCTGCATCGCCAGCTCGGCGGGCAGGCCCTCGGCCTCCCCGGCGGCGGCGAGGGCCTCGATCAGGTGGAACACATAGGCGGGCCCCGAGCCGGAGACGGCGGTCACCGCGTCGATCTGGTCCTCGGAGGCGAGGTCCACCACCTGCCCCACTGCGGCCATCAGGTCGCGGGCAAGCGCGAAATCGGCGTCGTGGACATGGGCATTGCGGCACAGCGCGGTGATCCCCCGGCCCACCATCGCGGGCGTGTTCGGCATGGTGCGCACGATGGGGGTGCGGGTGCCCAGCACGTCCTCGAAGGTGGCGATCTTCGTGCCTGCGGCGATCGAGACGAAAAGCGTGGAGCCATTGCCCAAGGCCTGCAAGGCCGGCAGGGCCGCGCCCATCATCTGCGGCTTGACCGCCAGAAGCGCCACGGCCGGCGCCGCCGGCACACCCTTGTTCAGGTGAACGCCGGTGCGCTTCAGCCAGTCGGTCGGGTTCGGCTCGATCACCCAGACCGAGGATGGAGGCACCCCGGCGGCCAGCCAGCCGGTCAACAGCGCCGTGCCCATCTTGCCGCAACCGAGCAGCACCAGCCCGTCCCGGGCCACGCGATCCAACGTCATCCGATCCCCCTTTCAGACCCGGGGCAGGTTAGGCGCGGCCATAGGCCTCGGCAATGGCAACCTTCATCGCCTCGGCCGGGGACTGGTCGCCCCACGAGACCAGCTGGAAGGCCGGGTAGAACCGTTCCGAGGCGCTGACCGCGCTGGCGATCAGGCGGTCGATCTGTTCCGGTCCGGCCATCTGGCCACCCGAGAGCACCAGCCCATAGCGCCAGACCATCAGCTTCTGTTCCGCCCACCAGGTGAAGGCGCCGGACCAGACCATGTCGTTGCAGCGGTTCAGCACGTCGAGGAGGTCCGGCAGCCTTTCGGCGGGCGGATCCATCTCGAAGGTGCAGATCAGGCGCAGGGTTTCGTCCTGGTCGCTCCAGGCCAGCGTCAGGGAATAGGTGCGCCATTGCCCCTCGACCGCCATGGCGATCTGGTCGTCGGTCACGCGGTCGAATTCCCAGGCATGGTGTTCGGCCAGGGTTTCGACGATGTCGATGGGGTGGAGATCCTCCATCGCGGCGTAGTCTTCGGAAAGCGACATGCCCGGCCTCAT
>JBKBRG010000077.1:0-6489 GCA_046292325.1 Tabrizicola sp. | reverse complement strand
CCTCATCATTAGGCTTCTGGCGGGCCGAAACCCACTAGAAGCTGGGTATCTGGCAAGGGTCTGCGTTTGCCTGACGAGGCCCTTACTAGATATGGTGGGACAGGAGCGAAAGCCTGTAAAGCAAATTCTTGCGAAAATAGCTGTGGAAAAGCGGATTTCCGTTGTGCGTTGACAGCAGAATCTGCAGTGATGCTGGAAGAGGGTGGAAGATGGCGGAAGACTGCGGATATGAAGTGAAATCCGAGGGTTGCCGAAAACGACGATGCTAGAAGGCGCCGGCGCGAGTTGTCAGCAGAAGGAGCGAGAAACGGCTTGGTCGGCGTAGCCGAGGTGCTGAGCGCAGCGCTGGCCGATCGAGAGGCG
The DNA here is from genome assembly GCA_046292325.1 of Tabrizicola sp. Taxonomy (GTDB): domain Bacteria; phylum Pseudomonadota; class Alphaproteobacteria; order Rhodobacterales; family Rhodobacteraceae; genus Tabrizicola. The sequence goes on along the minus strand of JBKBRG010000077.1, from coordinate 6,126 downwards.
CGGAGCGTTTAAATGCCTGTTAACACACAGTAAACGGGATCGAGGAGCCAGTTGAAGGCGCGCAGATTCCGTCCTCGGCTACGCCGGAACTGGGAAATCGGGTTCCAAGTTAGGGCGCTAGTGCCAAGTTCGCCACAAGGCGTTGATAACCAAGGAAAAGAATGTCGCTGGCCGATGGATAGATGTTCATCATTCTGGGAACTGATTTTCCGCCGTCGGCAGCAGAGACTGATGAGCAACACGAAACAATCGCTCACCAGACGTGCCGAGGCTCTCTCGTCGGTGTTCGAGAAGTGGCGCGCCGCCTGGGCGTTCTGCGCGGCAGACGAATGGCATAGACATGCCGATTTCTAGACGGGCAACCTATCGCCGTAAGCCGCCCGGGGTATGCCGAAGGCTCCAACTCCTGGTCAGGGGGAGGTCAACATTTGCAAGGCCACCGTAGCTTGACCGCCGCTCGAAGTGATGTTTGGCTTCATCGACGCGCATCGGAATGCGCACGGGGTGGAGCCACGGTTACGCCGCCGGTCCGAGTGACCGTGGCGACGGCCGATCTGCAACGTGCTGCCGATCGCTACGTCCACTTACCATGATCATCTGGCGAAGCGGACCGAGACGATCAACGGGCCTCCAAGGCCGAGGTCATCGACCGTCGCGGCCCATGGCGCAGCTTCGAGGCCGGCGAATACGCAACCCTCGAATGGGTCCGCGAGTTCAACAACCGCTGCCTGCTGGCACCCATCGGATAAATCCAACCCGTCGAAGCCGAGGCCAACTTCCACGCAACTCTGGAAACTGAACCCATGGCCGCGTAACCAACGAATATCAGCCTCCGGCGAGCCTGGGGCGGTTCACCAGACGTGCCCGGACCAGGCTACGCGACCGAGGATATTCAGCAGGTGCGCATCGCGATCAGAAATCACCTCGGGCGGGATGTCGTGGTTGTCGCTGTAGAGCACGATGAGACGTTCCAAGGGACGTCGCTCGAGGCGTTTCACGCGGGCCTCGCCATCCTGGATGAAGGCGAGGATCGGCAGCTTCGTCAGGTGGCGGTCGTGCCTATGCTGCGGCACCTCTCTCCTGGCGGTGTCGATCAGGACGAGGTCGCCAGACTGGATCGCAGGCGCCATGCTGTCCCCCGAGACGCGGGCAAGGGCAGCAGAGTCCGGCCTCACGCCGATCTTGCGCAGCCAGTCCTGGCGGAACAGCAGGTGGTCGATCACCATCTCTTCGCCGTTCGCCACCCCCGGCCCCGCCGATAGCCAGGCATCGTGGACCGGAATTCGCGCATAGTCCTCCCCCGAGATCTCCACAATCCCCAATGGCTCCGCTGGCCGTCGCGGGCCGAGGTGAAAATCGATGCCGAGGGCATCGCAGACCGCTTTGGCTTTGTTCAGCGTCGTCCCTGACTTCTTCAACCCGCGCAGGATGGCGCGGATTGTGTCTTCCGGCAGCCCGGCCGCGGTTTCCACGGCGAACGCGTTCGTGTTCAGCGCTTTGAGACGCTGAGCAACGAGGTGCTTAAGGGTTTCTTCAGCCTGCTCCACGAATCGGAGAAAATACCGAAGACCCGCTAGCTTGACTATCGGTAAAAACTCCGCATATTGAATCGGAAAAAACGCCGAATGCGCCGAGATGAACACCGAAACCCTAGTGCAGCTTGCCGAGATCTATGCCTCCTATCGGAGGGTGACTCTGTCGACGATCTCCACGTATGCGGCCACGGACGGGAAGTTCTTCGGTCGCCTGAAGGACGGCGCCGGCTGCACGCTTCGGAAAGCTGCGCTCGTTCTTTCGTGGTTCAGCGACAACTGGCCCGAGGATCTTGAGTGGCCGGCAGAGATCGCGCGGCCACCGAAGTCCAGGCGGGAGTCAGCGTAATGGCCCGCGCTCCCAACATCACCAGGAGAGACGAGATGCAGAGGCTGCTGACCGCCATCCGGCGGCTGGATGACCATTGGCTGGGCGACCTGATCGGCGTCCTGCTTCTGTTCGGCCTGATCCCACTGGTCCTGTTTCTGGGGACCTGCATCGAGGGAATCCAGCAATGAGGGGCCGGGACGATGCGGGGTTCGACGACTTGGCCCGTTCCGCGCGCCACGTCATCGCGGAGGTTCTGGCGGCTATCGAGGACTGCAGGTCGGCGCGCCGCCGCGCCGAGGGCGAGGAGCTGTCGGAGGCAGGCGAGTATCTTGCACTGAAGGCGCTGACGGATGCCGAGGACCGGCTGATTGCGGCGGTCATGGTGCCGGACTTCTCGGCCTTCCAGAGGCGCATTCTGTCTGCCCTGGTCGATATCCTGGAGGGCAGGGGATGAGCGGCCCGGTGCCTTTGGATTGGACGGAGATGATCGGCCATCTGCACGCGGCGCAGGTCGCCGAGCAGCAGATGAAGGATCCGGCGGCGACGCGGATCGGGAGGAACGAAGCCACCGTGCGCTATGCGCGCGCACTGGATGCGATCTTCGCCTGCCTCTCGCGGCTGCGGGAAAGCCAGGAGCTGGGGCGCATCACATTGATGCTGGCGTGCAAGGAGAGACGCTGATGGGTGCCGACAACTACAAGTTCGCGCGGCCTAGCCGGGGCCGGTGGCGCGTCGTCGAGAAGGGCGATGTCTTCGAGGTGCGCGACCCCGACCAGAACGTTCACGGCACCTATTTCACGCGGAATGCAGCGCAGGCGGCCTGCGGCCACGCCCAGCGGCGCGCCGACGAACAGGCGCGGAGGATCGTTCGTCCCTGCCTGTGCTGCGGCCAACCCTTCCGCAGCGAGGGTATCCACAATCGCCTGTGCGGACGTTGCCGGATCTCGGATGAGAGCCTTGTATCGCATGCCATCGCGCCGCGGAACGGTCGACCCAGATGAGCGCTTCCGGCCACATCCACGCGGCGGGCCTGGACAGCCCGAGACTGCAGCGGGTGCTGCGGCTTCTGTCGGACGGCAGGCCCCGCACCACGCGGGATATTGTCCGCAAGGCGCGCGTGATGGCGGTGCCGGCCGTCGTGGCCGAGCTGTGCCACCACGGCGCCGAGATCCTGTGCGCACGCGTCCATACACCGATGGGACCACGCTTCTACTACACCATGATCAAGGCGCCCACCCGCAAATGAAAGCCCCGACTTTGCAGACAACCGGCCCGGTACCGGTGGCGGAGATCGACGATCGCAATCGCCTGAGGCCTGTCAGCCAGGCCGGCGTCGAGGCGCTGAAGGCGTCCATCGCCCAGACTGGTGTGATGAAGGACGCGATCCATGTGCGGCGGAAGAAGGGGTGCGGGCTGGTGCTGATTGCTGGTGCCCACCGCCTGGAAGCCGCGCGGCAGCTGGGCTGGACCGAGATCGAGGCCAAGATCTGGACGGATGTGACCGACGATTGGGCGCGGCTGCTGGAGATCGACGACAACCTGGCCGGCGCCGAGATGGGGCCCTTGGACACGGCGGTCTTCCTGGCAGAGCGCAAGCGGATCTACGAGCGCCTCCACCCGGAGACAAGACGGGGCGTGGCAGGCGCTCTGGCTCGGCACTCTGCAACGGACATCGTGTCCATTGCATCCTTCGTCGCCACGACGGCCGAGAAATTCGGCCTTTCCGACCGGCATGTGCGGCGTCTGGTTTGGGCCGGCGAGAAGCTTGGTATTGACAGCGCGCGGCTGCGATCGGCGGCGCGTCCGGTGACGTTGAACGACCTGATGCAGATCGCGAAGATCGGCGAGCCGGTCTTGCGCTATGCCGTCGTCGACGCGCTGATCGAAGGCACGGCGAAGTCGGTCGCCGAGGCGCGTCGGGCGATCGCGGCCCGCGAACGCGGCGATAAAGCAGTGCGGGAAGAGCAGGCCGAAGCCGGTTTCATCGCGCTTGCAAAGGCCTGGACCCGTGCATCGACGGCGGCGCGGAAACGGTTCCTGATAAACTTTCGCGAGCAGATCTGGGCGGCCAGCAACAAGGGCGAGCCGCTGCACGGCTATTACGACGGCGACGGAGGCGAAAAGTGACGATCACGCCTTCGCGGGAATGGTGGACGCCAGAGCAGATCGCCGAGAGTGGCCTGCCGGATCTGCCTTCGACCAGGCGTGGTGTGAACGCGCTCGCCGACCGGCTGAACTGGCGCGCTGCGACGAAGTTCGCACGACGCCGGTCTGGCAAGGGAGGCGGCTGGGAATACAACTGGCAGCTTTTCCCCAACGCGGCACAGCGCGTTCTCGTCAAGCAGGCCGTGGCCCCGATAGCAGCTGCCGCGAAGTCGCGCGACGCAATCTGGGCCTGGTATGAGTCGTTGCCCGAGAGCGTGAAGGCCAAGGCGCAAGCGCGGCTCCTGGTGATCCAGAAGGTCGAGGCGCTGGAAGCCGATATTGGTCGCCATCTGGCGGTCGTGCAGGTCGCCGCGCTGGACGGCCTCGGCGCGCGGACGATCTGGTCGTGGTTCCGGCTGATCGAGGGTGTCGCGGCCCACGACCGGTTGGCATATCTTGCGCCACGGAACCGTGCTTCGCAGAAACGGGGGAGAGCAAAGAGCGTCGCCCCCGAGTTCTTCGAGATCCTGAAGTCCGACTATCTTCGGCTGGAGGCTCCACCGTTCAGTGACTGCTACAGGCGCGCGGTCCGGATCGCGACGGAGCGTGGGCTGGATGTCCTGCCGGAGCGCACCATGCGGCGGCGCCTCGATGCGACCGTGAGCCGAGTGACGCAGGTCATCGCCAGACAGGGTGTCGAGGCAGCGAAGCGGCTTTACCCGACGCAGCACCGCGACAAGACGGCCCTGCGCGCTCTGGAGGCGGTGAACGCGGACTTCCACAGGTTCGACGTCTTTGTGCGCTGGCCGGGTATCGGCGGCGAGCCGGGCGTGGTGGTGCGCCCGCAGATGGTAGCGTTTCAGGACGTCTTCTCGGGCCGTATTCTGGCTTGGCGCGTCGACCAGACGCCGAATTCCACGGCGGTTCTGCTGTGTGCCGGCGACATGATCGAGACGTGGGGCATCCCGGAGCATGTGCTGCTGGATAACGGGCGCGAATTTGCGGCCAAGGCCATCACCGGCGGGGCGGCAACCCGCTATCGCTTCAAGGTTAAGGAAGACGATATTCCTGGCCTCTTCACCGCGCTGGGCTGCACGATCCATTGGGCAACCCCATACAGCGGCCAGTCGAAGCCGATCGAACGGGCCTTCCGCGACATGTGCCAGTCAATCTCCAAGGATCCGCGCCTGGCCGGGGCCTATACCGGCAACCGGCCCGACGCGAAGCCTGAGAACTACGGCAGCCGTGCGGTCGAGCTGGAAGCGTGCGGTCGAGCTGGAAGAGTTTCTGAAAGTCGTTGCTCAGGGGATCGAAGAGCACAATGCCCGCGACAACCGGCGGTCCGAAGTGGCCTTCGGGCGGTCGTTCAACGCAGTGTTCGACGAAAGCTATGCCAGTGCGCCCATCAGGAAGGCGACCGAGGCGCAGCGTCGACTGTGGCTTTTGGGCGCGGAGGGCCTTCGGGCCGACACCAAGACCGGGATGATCCGGTTCCAGGGCAACGAGTTCTGGGAGCCGTGGCTGACCGAGTTTGCAGGTGCCCGCGTCGTGATCCGCTTCGACCCCGCCGACCTGTGGTCGGGAATTCACATCTACGCTCAGGATGGGGCTTATCTCGGCCACGCCGAATGCCGGATGAAGGTCGGGTTCTTCGATATGGAGGAGGCGCGCATCCATGCCCGCGCACGATCCGCCTGGCTGAAGGCACAAAAGGCCGAACTGGCCGCGCACCGCGCGCTGACTACGCTTGAGCTGGGACTGACCATGGACGGTGTCGCGTCGGGCCCGGCGCCAAAGCCAGAAGCCAAGGTCGTGCGGGCGCAGTTCGGGCGGCCCGCGCCTGATGCGCTGTCCCGTCCAAGCGGATCCCCCCCGATCGATGCCGCGACCTTTGAGCGAATCCAGTCAGGTGTGCTCGCGAGCCTAGACGCGGCGCGGGCCGGAAAGCGACACGACGCAGCAGAGGAGACCGCGCGGGACCGTTTCCGCCGCGCGCTGGAGATCGAGCGAAAACTGGCGGCCGGCGAAACCGTCACGCGGGACCAGGAGCGCTGGCTCGCGGTGTTCCGCAGCACGTCCGAGTATCGGTCCGAGCGCCTGCTCTGGGACGATTTCGGC
>JBKBRG010000076.1:0-8660 GCA_046292325.1 Tabrizicola sp. | reverse complement strand
GCACATCCGCCGCTGCGCGCCGAACCTCGCCTTCGCCGTCAGCAGCACTCCCATCGCCAGCCCGGCCGAACTGCTGTCCGCGACCCGCACCGCCGACATGATCGACGAGATCGAGACCCGGCTGCGGCCGGATGTCATCCTGTTCGACATGTCGCCGACGATGGTGAACGACGATGCGATCTCGTTCCTGGATCAGGTGGACTGCGCGCTGATGATCGCGGCGGCGGACGAGACCACGTTTGCCGAAGTGGACCGCTGCGGCAAGGACCTGGCCAAGCGCACGCAGGTTCTGGGCGTGGTGCTGAACAAGTGCCGCTATCCCGAGAAGGAAGGCCCCGCGGCCTATCCCGAATAGGCCGGTTTCCGAACCCGTGCCGGAAACGACAAAGGGCCCCGCGAGGGGCCCTTCTGCCTTGTCCGGATGGAGCGGGCGATGAGATTCGAACTCACGACCCTAACCTTGGCAAGGTTATGCTCTACCCCTGAGCTACGCCCGCGCCGTCTGGACGAGCGGGGATTTATAAAGACGCGCGGGCGGCTGCAAGGGGAAAGTGAAGCGTCGTGCAAAATTTGTGTGAATGTTCGGTTGCGGTCGGCGAATCCCTGCGGAAGGCGGCGCCGTGCCGTGGATGCAGATGCAGCGTCAACGGGCGTTGCAGTGCGGTAACTTTCCCGTGATGGTTGCGTCACATGTGCGGAGTCCGTCTTGGAAAGCGCAATCATTTGAGTAAGTTGCGCGGCGAAGGCAGAGTCGCCTTCTTGCGCGGCCGCCGATGCTGCGTTGTCGCAAACTGGAGAGTAGAAATGAAGAAAATCGCACTCGTTCTCGTTGCTACTGCCCTGTCGGCCACGGCTGCTCTGGCCGAAGATGCCGCGGCGCCGGAAGTTGTCGATACCGATGCGAACGGCACCTTCTCGCTGGCCGAGGTGCAGGCCGTGTACAAGGCCGTGACCGAAGAAGCCTTCAAGGCCGCCGACACCGACGCCTCGGGCGAACTGTCGGCCGAAGAACTGAAGGCCGCGGTCGACTCGGGCGCCTTCAAGGTCGAGTGATCGACCGGCGTCAGCCGCTGTGGGGGCCGTCCTTCGGGGCGGCCCTTTTCGTTTGCGGAATTCTGCCGGTGCCGGATCGTCCGTGGAACCGGATCGCCTGACGGCCGTTTCCTTGCCGTGCAGGCCGTGCCGGACGCGCGGCCAGTCCAGAGGAGAAGACCGATGAACAGCGATCAGATCGCCGGCAAGTGGAAGCAGCTGAAAGGCGAGGCCAGGATCCTGTGGGGCAAGCTGACCGACGACGAGCTGGACATCGTCGAGGGCCACAAGGACAAGCTGGCCGGCAAGATCCAGGAGCGTTACGGCAAGACCAGGGAAGAAGCGCAGCGCGAGGTTGACGACTTCTTCTCGCGCTATTGATCCGCACTCCCCGGGTGGGCGTCGGCGCCCACCCACCCCTCGCGGTCCGATGGTTGCCAGACCGTAAAGGCGCGCGCTCAAGCCATTGATTTCGTTCGGGCGAGAGGCCTGTCCGCGGTGGACAGGCCCCGTGACCGACCCGCCTATTCCAGCTCGATCAGCAGGTCCTTGGCCTCGATCTGGCTGCCCGGATGGACATGGATGGCCTTGACCACCGCCTCGCGGTCGCAGTGCAGGCCCGTCTCCATCTTCATCGCCTCGATGTTGAGCAGAAGGTCGCCCGCCCGGACCTTCTGCCCCACCGTGACCGCGATCGAGGCCACGGCGCCGGGCATCGGCGCGCCGACATGGGCGGGGTTGCCCTCCTGCGCCTTGGGCTTGGCCGCCGTCCTGGCCTTGATCGCACGGTTTGGCACCCGGATCACGCGCGGCTGGCCGTTCAGTTCGAAGAAGACCTTGACCTCGCCGTCCTCGGTCGTCTCGCCCACCGCCTGCAACCGGATCTCCAGCGTCTTGCCGGGGTCTATCTCTACCGAGATCTCGTCCCCGGGCTGCATGCCGTAGAAGAAGACCGGCGTCGGCAGGGTGCGGACGGGCCCGTAGGTCTTGTGGCGGCCCATGTAGTCGAGGAAGACCTTGGGATACATGAGATAGCCGTTCAGGTCCTCGTCATCCACGGTGATCCCGTTCATCTCGGCCGAGATCTTCTTGCGCACCGCTTCCAGATCCACCGGCGGCAGCGTCTTGCCCGGTCGCTCGGTCAGTGGCTTCTCGCCCTTGAGGACCTTCTTCAGGATGCCCTCCGGCCAGCCGCCATGCGGCTGCCCGAGGTTGCCCTTCAGCATGTCCACCACGCTGTCGGGGAAGGCCACATCGACGGCCGGATCCTCGACCTGCGCGCGCGTCAGCCCCTGCGCCACCATCATCAGCGCCATGTCGCCCACGACCTTCGACGAGGGCGTCACCTTCACGATGTCGCCGAACATCTGGTTCGCGTCGGCATAGGCCTGGGCGACCTCGTGCCAGCGTTCCTCCAGCCCCAGCGACCGCGCCTGGGCCTTCAGGTTGGTGAACTGCCCGCCGGGCATCTCGTGCAGATAGACCTCGGAGGCCGGGGCCTGGAGACCGGACTCGAAGGCCGCATACTGCTTGCGGACGGCTTCCCAATAGTCGGAAATCTGCCGGATCGCCGCGATGTCCAGCCCGGTATCCCGGTCGGTGTTGCGCAGCGCCTCGACGATCGAGCCCAGGCAGGGCTGCGAGGTGCCGCCCGAGAACGCATCCATCGCCGCGTCCACCGCATCCACGCCCGCATCGCAGGCCGCAAGGATCGTCGCCGCGCCGGCCCCCGAGGTGTCATGCGTGTGGAAATGGACCGGCAGACCGATCTCCTGTTTCAGGGCCTTGATCAGCACCCTGGCCGCGGCCGGTTTCAGAAGGCCCGCCATGTCCTTCAGCCCCAGCACATGCGCGCCGGCCGATTTCAGCTCTCTGGCGCGGTCGAGGTAGTATTTCAGGTCATACTTCGACCGGGCCGGGTCCAGAAGGTCGCCGGTATAGCAGATCGTGCCCTCGCAGACCTTGTTCGCCTCCAGCACCGCGTCCATCGCGACGCGCATGTTCTCGACCCAGTTCAGGCTGTCGAAGACGCGGAACACGTCCACGCCGGTCTTGGCGGCCTGCAAGACGAAGCTGCGCACGACGTTGTCGGGGTAGTTCGTGTAGCCGACCCCGTTCGAGGCGCGCAGCAGCATCTGCGTCATCAGGTTCGGCATCGCCGCGCGCAGGTCGCGCAGCCGCTGCCAGGGGCATTCCTGGAGGAAGCGGTAGGCCACGTCGAAGGTCGCGCCCCCCCAGCATTCCACGCTGAACAGCTGCGGCAGGTTCGCGGCATAGGCGGGCGCGACCTTGATCATGTCGATCGACCGCATCCGCGTGGCAAGCAGCGACTGGTGCCCGTCGCGCATCGTGGTGTCGGTGATCAGCACCTTGGTCTGGGCCTTCATCCAGTCGGCGACGGCCTGCGGGCCCTTCTGTTCCAGGAGGTTCCGCGTCCCCATCGCCGGCTCGGCCTTCAGCGGCGGAGCCTTCGGCGGCTTCGCCATGGCCGGCGGTTTCGGACGGCCTGCGGTTTCCGGGTGCCCGTTCACCGTGATGTCGGCGATGTAGAGCAGGATCTTCGTCGCCCGGTCGCGCCGCTTCTTGAACTGGAACAGCTCGGGCGTCGTGTCGATGAACTTGGTCGTGTAGGTGTCGTTCAGGAAGGTCGGGTGTTTCAGCAGGTTGATGACGAACTCGATGTTCGTCGCCACCCCCCGGATCCGGAACTCGCGCAGGGCGCGGTCCATGCGGGCGATGGCCTTTTCCGGCGTCTGGGCGTGGGCCGTGACCTTCACCAGCAGCGAGTCGTAGTAGCGCGTGATGACCGACCCCGCATAGGCCGTGCCGCCATCCAGCCGGATGCCGTTGCCGGTGGCCGAGCGGTAGGCGGTCAGGCGGCCATAGTCCGGGATGAAGTTGTTCAGCGGGTCCTCGGTCGTCACCCGGCATTGCAGGGCATGGCCGTTCAGCTTGACATCGGCCTGAGAGGCGACCCCGGTCGCCTCGGGCAGGGACTTGCCTTCCTCGATCAGGATCTGGGCCTGGACGATGTCGATGCCGGTCACTTCCTCGGTGACGGTGTGCTCGACCTGGACGCGGGGGTTCACCTCGATGAAGTAGAAGCGCCCCGTATCCATGTCCATCAGGAATTCGACGGTGCCGGCGCATTCGTAATTCACATGCGAACAGATGCGCCTGGCCATCTCGCAGACTTCCTCGCGCTGGGCCTGCGTGAGGTAGGGGGCGGGGGCGCGCTCGACGACCTTCTGGTTGCGGCGCTGGACGGTGCAGTCGCGTTCCCACAGGTGCCAGACATTGCCCTGCTTGTCGCCGAGGATCTGCACCTCGACGTGGCGGGCACGCTCGATCATCTTTTCCAGATACCCTTCGCCGTTGCCGAAGGCGGCCTCGGCCTCGCGCCGGCCCTCGCGGACCTTCGCTTCCAGTTCGTCCTCGGACAGGATCGGCCGCATGCCCCGGCCGCCGCCGCCCCAGCTGGCCTTCAGCATGAGGGGATAGCCGATCTCCTTGGCCTGCTTCTTGACGAGGGCGATGTCATCGCCCAGAACCTCGGTCGCCGGGATGACCGGAACGCCGGCCTCGATCGCAACGCGGCGGGCGCTGGCCTTGTCGCCAAGCGCGCGCATCGTCTCGGCCCGCGGGCCGATGAAGGTGATGCCGGCCTTGTCGCAGGCCTCGACGAAATCCGGGTTCTCGGACAGAAGGCCATAGCCCGGATGGATCGCATCCGCCCCGGCCATCCGCGCCACCCGGATGATTTCCGGGATGGAAAGGTAGGCGCCCACCGGCGACAGTCCCTCGCCGATCCGGTAGGCCTCGTCCGCCTTGAAACGGTGGAGCGACAGCTTGTCCTCCTCGGCATAGACCGCGACGGTTCGCTTGCCCATCTCGTTGGCCGCCCGCATGACGCGGATTGCGATTTCGCCCCGGTTGGCGACCAGGATCTTCTTGAATTCGGGCATCGGCAAAAGCTCCCCAGGGTGCGGCAAGACCCATGCACCTTAGGGGCGCTGCGATGCAGCGCAAGAGGGAATGGCGCCATTTCCCGACAGAAATGCGACGGTATGCCGGGGTATGCCATGGGGTGCCGAAATCCCATGAACAATGCGCGAACTGGGGGCCTTTCCCCGCCCGCCTTAACCGCTATACTGCGTGGCATGACCGGATGGGACGAAGATCAGGCCTTCGAGGCCGCCGCCGCGCCCGTGCCCCTGTCGCAACGCGCGATGGCGGCACGGCCGATGTCCTATCTGGACGACCTGAACCCCGCCCAACGCGCCGCTGTCGAGGCGCTGGACGGTCCGGTCCTGATGCTGGCGGGGGCGGGGACGGGGAAGACCAAGGCGCTGACCGCGCGGATCGTGCACCTGCTGCACCGGCGGCGGGCGCGGCCGAACGAGATTCTGGCGGTGACCTTCACCAACAAGGCCGCGCGCGAGATGAAGGAGAGGGTGGGGCGCCTTCTGGGCGAGGTGGCCGAGGGGATGCCCTGGATGGGCACCTTCCACTCGCTGTCGGTCAAGATCCTGCGGCGGCATGCCGAACTGGTGGGGTTGAAACCGAACTTCACCATCCTGGACACGGACGACCAGCTGCGGCTGCTGAAGCAACTGGTTCTGGCCGCCAACATCGACGAAAAGCGCTGGCCGGCGCGGTTGCTCGCCTCTCTGATCGACGGCTGGAAGAACCGCGCCTGGCTGCCGGAAAAGGTGCCGTCCTCGGAAGCCACGGCCTACAACAACCGGGGGACGGAACTTTACGCGGCCTATCAGGACCGCCTGAAGACCCTGAATGCGGTGGATTTCGGCGACCTGCTCCTGCACTGCGTCACGATCTTCCAGACCCACCCGGACGTGCTGGAACAGTATCAGCGCTGGTTCCGCTATATCCTGGTGGACGAATATCAGGATACCAACGTCGCGCAGTATCTCTGGCTGCGGCTGCTGGCGCAGGCGCATCGGAACATCTGCTGCGTGGGGGATGACGACCAGTCGATCTATGGCTGGCGCGGGGCCGAGGTCGGCAACATCCTGCGGTTCGAGAAGGATTTTCCCGGCGCGCAGGTGATCCGGCTGGAGCAGAACTATCGTTCGACCGGCCATATCCTCGGGGCGGCGTCGGGGATCATCGCCAGAAACGCCGGGCGGCTGGGCAAGACGCTGTGGACGGCCGGGGCCCTGGGCGAGAAGGTCCGGCTGATCGGGCTCTGGGACGGCGAGGAAGAGGCGCGCTGGATCGGGGAGGAGATCGAGGCGATCCAGCGCGGCACGCGGGGGTGGGAACCGGTGGACCTGAACCATCAGGCGATCCTGGTGCGGGCCAGCCACCAGATGCGGGCCTTCGAGGACCGGTTCCTGACCATCGGCCTGCCGTATCGGGTGATCGGCGGCCCGCGCTTCTATGAACGCCAGGAGATCCGCGATGCGATGGCCTATTTCCGGCTGGCGGTCTCGCCCGACGACGAACTGGCCTTCGAGCGTGTGGTGAACCTGCCCAAGCGCGGGCTTGGCGATACGGCGCAGGCGAAGATCAACCAGCTTGCGCGCGAGGCGCAGGCCTCGCTGCTGGACGGCGCGCGCGAGGCGCTGGCGAAGGGGGTGATCGGCGGCAAGGGCGCGTCCCAGCTGCGCGCCTTCGTCGAGGGGGTGGACCGCTGGCACGCGGCCACGCTGCACCCGGACTGCGACCATATCCGGCTGGCCGAGACGATCCTGGACGAAAGCGGCTACACCGAGATGTGGCTGAACGACAAGACGCCCGAGGCGCCGGGGCGGCTCGACAACCTCAAGGAACTGGTGAAGGCGCTGGAGCAGTTCGACAACCTGCAAGGGTTCCTCGAACACGTCTCTCTCATTATGGACAACGAGACGGAAGGCGCCGAGGAGAAGGTCACGATCATGACCCTGCACGCGGCCAAGGGGCTGGAGTTTCCGGTCGTGTTCCTGCCGGGGTGGGAGGACGGGCTGTTCCCCAGCCAGCGCAGCATGGACGAGAGCGGGCTGAAGGGGCTGGAGGAAGAGCGGCGGCTGGCCTATGTCGGGATCACCCGGGCCGAGAGGCTGGCCACGATCAGCTTTGCCAGCAATCGGCGGGTCTACGGGCAGTGGCAGTCCCAGCTGCCCAGCCGCTTCATCGACGAGCTGCCGGCAGAGCATGTCGAGGTGTTGACGGCCCCCGGCCTCCATGGCGGCGGCTTCGGGGCGGCGGCGTCCGCAGGGTTCGGATCTGGCATGGCGGAGCGGGTCTCGAAGGCCGACGTCTACAATTCCCCCGGCTGGCGGCGGTTGCAGGAAAACGCCGCTGCCCGGCCCATGCGCCAGCCGCAGGAGGCGCGGCATGTGGTGATCGACCTCGAGGCCGCCTCCCCCTATGTGATCGGCGACCGCGTGTTCCACCAGAAGTTCGGCTATGGCGAGATCATGGGGATCGAGGGCGACAAGCTGGACGTGGAATTCGACCGCGCCGGGTCGAAGAAGGTCGTCGCGCGCTGGGTGATCCCGGCCGATCAGGTGGATGATGTCCCGTTCTAGGCCGATGTGTCCACGGTGGACAATCCCAGAGCATCTTGCGATTTCAAAGGGTTGGTCGCGGGCATGAAGGGTTTGTCAACCCTGGTCCGGACCGGGCCGCCAGGGGGCGTCGGATCTTGCGCCCGGGCCGCCCGGCGCGGCATGGTGGCGCGAAAGCGGGGGGAGACGGCATGGCGGACTCGGCCGGGGTGACACGGATAGCCGACCTGCTTCAGGCGCGGGCGGCGGGCGGCGACCGGGTGATCGCGGCGCTGGCTGGCGCGCCGGGGTCGGGCAAGTCGACGCTGGCGGAAAAGCTGGCGGGCAAGCTCAATGCCCGGCAGCCGGGGCTGGCGGCGGTGCTGCCGATGGACGGCTATCATTACGACGACCTTCATCTGGTGCCGGCGGGCCTGCGCCCCCGGAAGGGCGCGCCGATGACCTTCGACGTGGGCGGGCTTTACCACACGCTGAAGCGGCTTCGTGCCCGCGACGAGGCCGAGGTCGCCGTCCCGGTCTTCGACCGCAGGATCGAGATCGCCCGCGCCGGCGCCCGCCTGATCCCGCGGGAAACCGGGGTGATCGTGGTCGAGGGCAACTGGCTGCTGCTGAACCAGTCCCCCTGGGACCGGCTGCGGCCGATGTTCGATGTCACGATCATGGTCGAGGTGCCCGAGCATGTGCTGCGTGCCCGGCTGCGGGGCCGGTGGGAGCGGCTGGGCCTGGGCGAGGCGGAGATCCTAGCCAAGCTGGAGGAAAACGACCTGCCGAACGGGCGCTGGGTCCGCGACGGATCGGTCGCGGCGGATCATGTGATCCGGAACGGCTAGAATTCCCGCCCCCTCGGGCCCTATTCACGCTGGCCTTGCCCGCCGATTGGCGCTAGTCTGAACGATGACGACCCGGGGGATACATCCGGGCGCAAGCGGCAGAGCAGGCGACAGGCGGTTATCCATGACTGAAATGGTCTATGGCTCGTATCCCGTCAGGGTGTCCGAGCCGGTCATCCCGAAGTGGTGGCGGACGGTGGACAGATGGACGTTGACCGCGGTCTTCGTCCTGTTCGGGATCGGGCTTCTGCTGGGGCTTGCGGCCAGCGTGCCGCTGGCGACGCGC
>JBKBRG010000075.1:0-8726 GCA_046292325.1 Tabrizicola sp. | reverse complement strand
ACAACAACGGCATCCAGGTCTGGTGGGTGCGCGCCGACGGAGAGGTCGAGAATGTCGAAATCGCCTGAGTTCCCGACGATCCTTCTGGTCACCGGCTGGGCCACCGCCGCGACCATCGCCGCCGTCCTCTTCGCCACGACCGGCCCCAGGGAGCAGGTCGCCGCGGCACCCGCACCGGCCGTGACCGCCGCGGCCTCGCCCGAAGCGGAGGCAGAGCCGCAGGCTGAGGCCGTGGCCGAGGCGCCTGCCGAGCCGGCCCCCCTTGCCGCGGCATCGGCGGAAACCATGCCGGCCCCGGCCGAGGCCGAGACCCCTGCCCCGGCCATGGGCAAGCCGCTGGGTCTTGGCCGCCCGGCCCTGCCCGAAGAGGTCGAGGCCTGGGACGTGGCCGTCCTGCCCGACGGTCAGGGGCTGCCGGTCGGCTCGGGCGATGTCGAGACCGGAGAGGCGGTCTTCGGCGAGAACTGCGCCTCCTGCCACGGCGACTTTGCCGAAGGGCTGGATTCCTGGCCGGTGCTGGCCGGCGGCGCGGGCAGCCTGAAGGATCCCCGCCCGGTCAAGACCATCGGCAGCTACTGGCCGCACCTGTCCACCGTTTTCGACTACGTCCACCGCTCGATGCCCTTCGGCGCGGCGCAGACGCTGTCGGTGGACGATACCTATGCGATCACCGCCTTCCTGCTGTATTCCAACGGGCTGGTCGCGGACGACTTTGTCCTGTCGAACGAGAACTTCACCGAGATCGTGCTGCCCAACGCCCAGGGCTTCTACGTCGACGACCGGGCGGAAACCGAATATCCGCTGTTCTCGGCCGCACCCTGCATGGAGAACTGCCGCACCGCCGCGCCCACGGTGACCAAGCGCGCGGTCGAGCTGAACGTGACTCCGACCGACCCTGACGGAAAGCCCGCAGGCACGCTGCCGGTGATCACCCAAGCCTCGACCGGGGCCACGGCAGAGCCCGCCCCCGAACCGGCCGAGCCCCCCGCGACCGAGGTCGCTCAGGCCGAGCCCGCAGCGGAACCCGCCACCGAGGCCGCCGCTGCCGCACCAGAGGCGCAGCCGGCCGGGTCCGGGGGCGCCGATCCGGCGCTGGTTGCCGCGGGCGAGGCGGTGTTCAAGAAGTGCTCCGCCTGCCACAAGGTCGGAGCGGACGCGAAGAACGCGGTGGGCCCGGTCCTGAACGGCATCGTCGGCGCGCCGATGGGCCGGGTCGAGGGGTTCAAGTATTCCAACACCCTGGCCGAGATGGGCGCCGCGGGCGGCATCTGGGACGAAGCTTCGCTGCATGCCTTCCTTGAAAACCCGAAGGGCTTCGTGAAGGGCACGAAGATGTCCTTCGCCGGTCTGAAGAAACCCGAGGAGCGCGACGCCGTGATCGCCTACCTCTCGACCTTCGCGGAGTGACGATGCGACGGGCGATGACGACTGTTGCCCTCTGCCTTGCCCTCGGCCCCGGGCCGGGGGCGGGCGAGGAGATCGGGGATGCGGAACGCGGGGCCAGGCTCTTCGCCCAGCAGTGCAAGGCCTGCCACCAGATCGGCGAGGGCGCGGTGAACCGGGTCGGGCCCAAGCTGAACGGCATCTTCGGGCGGCAGGCGGGCAGCGTGGCGGATTTCAACTATTCCAGATCCATCGCCCGCATGAGGGCCGACGGGCTGGTCTGGACGCGCGAGACGCTGGACGCCTATGTCGAGAACCCCAAGGCGCTGGTCTCGGGCACCCGGATGAACTATCGCGGCATGGCCGACGCGGCGGACCGCGCGGCGCTGCTGGCCTATCTGCGCGACTGGTCGGACCGGCCGCAGGACATCCCGGAATCCGAACCCACCGCCCTGAAGACCGACCCGGAGCTTTCGCCCGAGATCCTGGCCATCCAGGGCGACCCGGCCTATGGCGAATATCTCGCCTCGGAATGCCAGACCTGCCACCAGGCCGACGGATCCGACCAGGGCATCCCCTCGATCACCGGCTGGCCGACCGAGGATTTCGTGGTGGCCATGCATGCCTACAAGCAGAAGCTGCGCCCGCATCCGGTGATGCAGATGATGGCCGGTCGCCTGAACGAGGAAGAGATCGCGGCACTGGCCGCCTATTTCGCCACGCTGCAATGACAGACGCGGACCAACCGCGCAGGAAGACGCAACCCAAGGGGAGGAGTATCCGATGCACCTGAACAGACGCCATTTCATCGGCACCGGCATCGCCGCCAGTGCCCTGCTTTCCGCGCCCACGGTCTGGGGCCAGGCCAAGCCCAGGGTCGTGGTCATCGGTGGCGGCGCGGGCGGGGCCACGGCCGCGCGCTACCTGGCAAAGGACTCGGGCGGCGCGATCGAGGTCACGCTGGTCGAGGCCAACCCGGTCTACACCACCTGTTTCTTCTCGAACCTCTATCTCGGCGGTTTCCGCGACTTCGAAAGCCTCCAGCACAAATACGACAAGCTCGCGGGCGGCGGGGTCACCGTCATCAACGACATGGCGACCGGCGTGGATCGTGCGGCAAGGACCGTCACGCTGGCCGGCGGTCAGGTGCTGCCCTATGACCGGCTGGTCCTGTCGCCCGGCATCGACTTCAGGGACGGCTCGGTTCCCGGCTGGTCGGTGGACCAGCACGCCGAGATCATGCCCCATGCCTACAAGGCCGGCCCGCAGACCCAGCTGCTGAAGAAGATGGTCGAGGAGATGCCCGAGGGCGGCGTCTTCGCCATGATCGCGCCCCCGAACCCCGACCGCTGCCCGCCGGGGCCCTATGAGCGGATCAGCATGATCGCCCATGTGCTGAAGCAGAAGAACCCGACGGCGAAGATCATCGTCGCCGATCCGAAGGACAAGTTCTCGAAGCAGGCCCTGTTCGAGGAAGGCTGGAACAAGCATTACGCCGGCATGATCGAATGGATCGGCCCCGACTTCGGCGGCGGCAAGGTCGAGGTGCGCCCGGACACGATGGAAGTCGTGATCGACGGCGAGGTGACCAAGGTCGATTGCTGCAACGTCATCCCCGGCCAGATGGCCGGCAAGATCGCGGCGCTGGCCGGGGTCACCGACGATTCCGGCTGGGCGCCGGTCGATCCGGCCACGATGAAGGCGAAGGCCGACGAGAATGTCTGGGTGCTGGGCGACAGTTCGGCCCAGGGCGACATGCCCAAGTCAGGCTTCTCGGCCAACAGCCAGGCCAAGGTCGCCGCCATGATGATCCGGGGCGAACTGACGGGGTCCAAGACCTTCCCGGCCAAGTATTCCAACACCTGCTGGTCGCTTCTGGCCCCCGAGGACGGGGTGAAGGTCGGCGCCTCCTACGAGCCCACGCCGGAAAAGATCGCCTCGGTCGAAAGCTTCGTCTCGGAAACCGGCGAGGACGCGGCGCTGCGCAAGGCGACCTACGAGGAATCCCTGGGCTGGTATGCCGGGATCACGGCCGACATGTTCGGCTGACGTCTTCCTCCCAGACTGGCGGGTGCCCGCAGGGGCGCCCGCCCTTTCAGAAGGACCTGCCCATGCTGACCCGCCGCCACCTCCTGACCGCCACCGCCGCCGCGCTTGCCGCGCCCATGGGAGCAGGGCGGCTCTGGGCCGCCAGCACGCTGACGTTGGGCGAGATGCAGATCGACACGCTGTCGGACGGCAGCCTCGTGCTGCCCGGCAACTTCATCCTCGGCGGCATGCCGCAAGAGGAGATGCAGGCCATTGTCGCGAGATACGGCCTGCCGACCGACCAGCTGACCCCGCCCTGCAACGTGACGCTTCTGCGCGACGGGACGAACACGGTCCTGTTCGACGTGGGCGCCGGGCCGGATTTCCAGCCTTCGGCCGGCAAGCTGATGGAGGCGCTGGAGGCGCTCGGCCTGACGGTCGAGGACATCACCCATGTCCTCTTCACCCATGGCCACCCCGATCATCTCTGGGGCCTTCTGGACGAGTTCGATGAGCCGGTCTTTCCGAACGCCGAATACATGATCGGCCAGGCGGAATTCGACTACTGGACGAACCCCGACACCGTCGCCTCCATCGGCGAGGCGCGGACGACCTTTGCGGTGGGCGCGGCACGGCGGCTGGGGGTGATCGCGGAAACCGTGCGCCTGCTGGCCGATGGCGAAGAGCCCCTGCCCGGCGTCACCGCCCGGCTGACCCCCGGTCACACGCCCGGCCATCTGGCCTACGAGCTCGCCGGGCCGACCCCGGCCATGGTGCTGGGCGACTGCATCGGCAACCATCACGTCGCCTTCGAACGGCCCGAATGGGCAAGCGGTTCGGACCAGGACGGTCCCATGGCCGCGGCAACGCGGGTCGCGCTGCTCGACCGGCTGGCCAGCGAAGGCCATGCGATCATCGGCTACCACCTGCCCGAGGGCGGCATCGGCCGTGTCGAACGGGCGGAAAAGGGCTATCGCTACCGCGCCGGGGTCTGAGGCCCGGCCCGCAGAGAGAGGTGCCGCCATGAACAGACCTGCCGCAACCGTCCTTGCCGTCGCCCTTGCCTCGCAGACGGCGCTCGCGCAGGAGGCCACCACCTACCCCTTCGACGGCAGCTTCGAGGATGCCACCTTCGCCGTGGAATCCGCCATCGTGGACCGGGGCCTGGTGATCGACCATCGCAGCCATGTCGGCGAGATGCTGAACCGCACCGGCGCCGATGTCGGCAGCGACGTGAAGATCTACGACCAGGCGGACGTGTTCCTGTTCTGCTCGGCGGTGCTGTCGCGCAAGGTGATGGAGGCCGATCCGATGAACATCGCGCATTGCCCCTATGGAATCTTCGTCACCGACCGCGAGGGCCAGGTCGCCATCGGCTATCGCCACCTGCCCGAAGGCGCGATGCAGGAGGTTCAGACCCTTCTGGACGAGATCGCGCGCGAGGCATCCGGGCATTAGGCCCGGCAACAGGGCGGTCAGGCCAGGGCACGCCGACCGAGACCGCCCTGATCGACCAGCCAGTCGGTGACGCCCGCGCCGACCCACATGCAGAACAGCGCAAGCCAGGCGGTGGCGACGAAGATCGACCCGCCGGTCACGCCCGCGCCGATCGCGCAGCCCCCGGCCAGCATCGCGCCGAAGCCCATCAGCGCCGCCCCGGTCATCGACCGGCGCATCTGGCCCTCGCCTTCGAAGCCCTGGAATTTCAGCTCGCGCCCCCAGGCCGCCGCCAGCAGCGCGCCGAGGAACACCCCCGGCACCAGACCGATGTCGAAGTCGAGCGTCGGGTTCTCGGTCAGGAAGAACATCAGCGTGTCGGCCGAAGGTCCCGAGAAGGTGGCCGAAGTCACCGCCATCGGCTCGAAGGCGACCTGGGACAGCGAAAAGGTCAGCACCCAGCCCAGCGCGACGGCAAAGCCCACGCCCGAGGCGAAGACCATGGTCGAAAGCCCCACCCCGTTGCGGCGCACCAGCACGAAGGCCAGCGCCGCGATGGCCATGCCCAGCGCCAGACCCGCGGCTTCGGGCAAGCCAAGTGCCGTCAGCAGGTTGACGTTCGCCCCGCCCGGAGTGACCCAGAGCCCGGCCAGCCAGCCGCGAAGCGGGGCAAGCCAGCCGTAGAGCGACATCTGCGCCACCACGGCGAAGATCAGGCCGGACACCACCGACCTGAGGTTCCCCGTCGCCGCCAGCACCAGGAGCCGCCCCGAGCACCCCCGCGCCAGCACCATCCCCGCGCCGAACATCAGCCCGCCGATGATCGCACCGGACCAGGAACCGGCCACCGCCATCATCCGCGCCTCGCCAACCTCGAACAGGCCCGACAGCGCCGCTCCCTGCACCCAGATGAGCGCCGTCGAGAAGGCAAGCAGCCAGACCGCCACCCGTGGCCCCAGCCGGCCTCGGGCGAACTCGACCGTCGCCGCGCGCAGGCAGAACTGCGACCGCTGCGCCGCCACTCCGAAGACGACCCCGGTCAGAAGGCCGAACAGCGCGGCCAGCGTTGCCTCGTCAACCAGTTCAAGCAGCGAAAGCACGTCCATTGCGGTCCTCCGGCAATCTGTCTGATCCGGTTCGATCCCTGCTGCCTTGATCCACATCAGCCCGCGCGGATCATCCGGACCGGAACCGTGTCAAGACGTCAGACGATGTCCGCCCGCCCTGACCCCCGACACCGGAAGCGGTCGAGATCCGGGTGAAGCCGGCCAGACGCTTCTGCCCTGGCCGGTCGGGCTGGATTCCCCCGTCCGCGATGCTGCGCCGCCTTTCGCATGCGCGGGCGCACCGGCCGCAGCACCGCGGCGCAGATCATCGGGTGAAGGTCTCGAGCTGACGGGGACCTGCGGTCATCGGGCTCCAGGCCAGGCCCGGGCGATAGCGGGCAGAGATCCGGCCGCCCTCCAGCGCGAACAGGTGCAGCCAGCCGTTGTCGAACAGCGCGCGCACTTCGGGATGGCGGGCGAGCAGATCGGACATTGCGGCCTGCGGCGCCTCGATCAGCACCGACAGGCGCAAGGGTTCGTGCATCAGCCGCTCGCCGTCGTGGACGGTCTGCCAGGGCAGGCCGGGGCGCATCACTCCGCCGTTGCCCTGCACGACGCCGATGCCGCCCACCACATTGTGGATCAGCTTGTTGCCGCCACCGAAGGCCGCCGGCGCCACGGACGAGCCGTAGTATTGCAGGCTGATCCAGCTGGCCACGACCACCGGCGCGGTCAGGATCAGTTCCAGCGTGCCGAAGCCCGCATCCGCCTGCCAGTCGTAGCTGTGCAGGAAGGCGCGCCCCTGCAGGTCGGCCGCCGCAGTCACGGCGCGCGGGGCGGCGATGAAGGCAGCGCAACCGGCCAGGCCCCATTCGGGGCGCAGCTCGGCCCAGTCGCGGGCGCGCGCGGCCAGGGTTGCGGGCGTTGCGCCGGGCAGCCGCGCCGCGCGTTCGGCCCGCGTGGCCTTGCCGGCCCGCGCCAGCCAGTCCTCTGCGGCGGCGATGTCGGAGGCATGGTCGGGCGCGGGCGCATCCCGATAGAGGGTGACATGGTCGGTCGTGGTGTCGTGCAGGCCCGCCAGGAACAGCGTGTCGGCGGGCAGGTCGATCCCGTGGCCGGGCAGGCCCGCCCGCGTTTCGGGGTCGTTGAGCAATGCCGCCAGCAGCCGGGCCGAAACCTCGCCCGTCTGGCCGCCGCAGGCACCACAATGATAGGCGCTTGCGTGGGGGTTGTTGGTGACATTCCCGCCGTGGCCCAGAAGCAGCACCAGCCGGGCATGGCCGCGGGTCAGGCTCATGGCCTTCAGCACCGCGGCCGCTGTCGCCGCCTTCGCCTCGGGCGAAAGCCCGCCCGCGATCCGCGGGGCGGGACTGGCGGCGGGGCGCCTGGCCAGGCCCAGGGCATCCTTCACCAGCTTGCCGACGTAGAAGGGCCCCGCCGCCTCGACGAAGGCGAAGGACGACACGGCCGCCTGCCGGAACCGGCCCCAGGCCCGTGCGCTGCGCGCCGCGATGCGGATGGCCTGATCCGCTTCGGGCGCGGCCTGCGCCGTCGAGGTCAGCGCGGGGCTCAGCAGCACCGGCAGATGCGCCGCCGCCTCGTCGGAGCCCAGCGCCCGATGCGCGACCGGCAGGCCGAAGAACCCCGCAAAGCCGATGGTGGCGATGCCGGGGGCCTGCGCTTCGAGCGCGCGGCGGAACACTTCGGAGCGGACGTCGATGCAGAAGGCGGCCTGCAGCGCGGGGCGGCCGGATTGCGCCTTGGGCCCGGTCAGCACGGCGGCCAGCCGGCGCTGGTGCGCGCGCTCGGCGGCCTCTTGCAGGATTGCGTCGATGACCTGGTCGGGCGACGGGGCGACGGGGGCGGCATGGGCCGCGACGGCCTGCGCCCAGTCGGCCGCAACCTGCGGGACATGGGCCAGCAGCGCCTCTTCCCAGACAAGCCGGATCGCCAGCAGGTCGGCGGTGGTGGCATCGGTGCCGCCCTTCAGCTCGGCCTCCCACAGCAGCCAGCGGGCGTGCTGCGCCCAGCCGCCGAGGTCCATCAGCAGGCGGTGGAAGGCGGTCGGGGCGGAGGCCTCGTCAATCCCCAGCTTGCCGGCCGCGCGCAGGATGGCGCGCTCGGCCGTGTCGGGGGCGGCCGCGACATGGGCGCAAAAGCCGGTCAGGCCTGCGATCTCTGGCGTCAGGTCATGCGTGGCCCATTCGCGCCAGGCGGCGAAGGCACCCTGCCCCGGCGCGGGTGTCCACAGCGCCTGCCCCCGGTCGAAGCGCCCCGCGGCCCAGAGGCCGAAGCAGCGCGCGATCAGCGCCGGCCAGTCGGTGCCGGTGGCGCGGGCAGAGAGTTCCGCCACCGTGGGCAGGGCCCGGGCTGCGGGCGGGGCGACGGCGAGCCGCGCCTTCAGCATGGCCAGATCGGCCGGCTTCAGGGCAGAGCGGCAGGCGATCAGCGCATCGGCCAGATCCTCGTCGGTGATCCGGCCCGCGGCGACCTCGGCCGCAAGCTCGGCCCGGGGCCGCAGAAGGGACACGCCGGCGACCCGGGCCAGCCGCGCGGCGGCGGTAGCCAGGTCCTCGCCCGACTGGCCGAGGAAGGGGTTGACCGCGACGGTGGCCGACAGCGGGAAGGCGGGCGGAATGGCGCGGACGGCCATCTCGGCGGCGCGCAGGATCCCGGCGATCCGGGCGGGGGCGATGTCGATCTGCTGCATGAACATGGGAGGTCTCCTGCCGGAAGGGGATCAGAGGCTGCGCGGGGTCTTCAACCCGCCGATGGCGCGGTCGAGCAAGGCATTCAGGTAAAGCCCGTTGGCCAGATGCACCCGCAGGCCCG
>JBKBRG010000074.1:0-8755 GCA_046292325.1 Tabrizicola sp. | reverse complement strand
ATGTCCGAGGTATGGCCGCGCATGTGGCTGATCATCACCGCGTCCGCGCCCGGCAGCTTGGCGGCGAAATCCGCCATGTCCACGCGGTAGTTGTCGCCCACCTCGACCAGCACCGGCACGCAATCGGCATGCACCACCGACGATGGCACGGCAGCGAAGGTGAAGGCCGGGATCAGCACCTTCGCCCCCCTCGGCAGGTCCAGCGCCTTCAGCGACAGGAACAGCGCGGCGGAACAGGACGACACCGCCAGCGCATAGCGCGCGCCCAGAAGCTCGGCGAACTCCTGTTCCAGAAGCGCAACCGGCGCATCCGAGGGCGCGGTATAGCGGAAGAGGTCGCCCGAGCTCAGCAGCCGGTCGATCTCGGCCCGCGCCGCCTCGGGGATCGGCTCGGCATCATAGACATTGGGGGCAATGGTCTGACCGTCGGGGGCCATTCGTGCACCTTTTCTTAACATTGCGTTAAGAAAAGGTTTAGACCCGAAGATCATCACGCGCCAGTGACAAAAACCGGGCCTGCGGCTTTCCGCCTAGATTTTCAGTCCGGCCCGGGCCGCGACCATGGATATTGTGGTCTCCAGTTCGTGCCAGGCGGTGCGGGCCATGGACCGGAACACCATGATCTCGAAGGCATGATCCCCGGTGCGCAGGATCACCGCGTTCATGTGATTCACCTGACTGCGCAAGGCCGTGCCCACCGGGCAGGCCGGCAGCCGCAGATCGACCGGCACCAGCCGCGCCAGCACCTCGACCGCGGAAGCGCCGGCCAGCGACAGGACCGTCCAGCCGTCGGTCTGATCGGTCACGGCCGCGCCCTCGATCGCCGGCGGGGCGACGCCGATCAGGAAGGCCTGCTCGCGCCCGGTCCAGACGATCCGCGCCCCCTTCTTCTCGGCAAAGCTGTTCGGCGCGGGCATGGCGAGGCCCAGCGTCTTCAACCCCTTCGCCGCCAGCTTCGCCCCGCCGGGAAACAGCGCGACCGAGGTGATCGGCCCGACCTCGACCTCGGCCAGGGTCACGCCGCCAAGCGTCAGGGAGCGCCCCTCGAGGGCGGATTTCGCGATGAGCTCAGGCACGCAGCTTCTCCCCTTCCGGATCGTGGAACACCGGGTGGCAGACCTCGCAGATCACGTCGAGGCCCCGCAGGTGATCGACCAGCCGCACCTTCTCGCCGTGCCGGGCGCGGCCGTCCTTCAGGAAGCCCAGCCCCAGCCAGGCCCCGACCGTGGGCGACCAGCAGACGCTGGTGACATAGCCCTGGTCCGTCTCGCGGTGGATCTCGGTCCCCGGCACGAAGAGATGCGCGCCGGCGCTGATCGGGGCGCTGGCCTTCAGGCCGACCAGCTGCTCGCGCGCGGGCCCCCAGAGGCCGGGCCGCTGCGCCGCCGCCTTGCCGATGCAGTCCTTCTTCGCGCTGACCATCTTCTCCATGCCGATGTCATGCGCGGTGACGCGGCCGTGGATCTCAGCATGGGTGATGAAGCCCTTCTCGATCCGCAGCACGTTCAGCGCCTCCATCCCGTAGGGGCCGCCGCCCATCGTCTCGGCCCGGGCGACCAGATCGCGGAACAGTGCCTCGCCATATCGGGTGGGCACGGCCAGCTCATAGCCCTCCTCGCCGCTGAACGAGATGCGGAAGAGCCGCCCCGCAACCCCGCCGACCCGGACCGGGGCGACCCCCATGAAGGGCAGATCGACCGGCGCCTCCAGGAAGGACTGGACCAGCGCCCGCGCCTTCGGTCCGGCCACGGCGAACTGGGCCCAGCTTTCGGTGACGCTGATGAAGCGCACCTGCCAGTCCGCGCAGAAGGCCTGATGCACGAAGTCCAGATGCCGCATCACCAGCCCCGCCGCGGCCGTGGTGGTCGTCATCAGATAGTGATCCTCCCCCAGCCGCGCGCTCGTGCCGTCGTCCAGCACATGCCCGTCCTCGCGCAGCATCAGCCCGTAGCGGACGCGCCCCACCGCCAGGGTCGAGAAGGTGTTCGTATAGACGAAGTCGAGGAACCGTCCTGCGTCCCTGCCCTGGATGTCGATCTTGCCAAGCGTCGAGACATCGGCCACCCCCACCGCCTCGCGCACCATGCGCACCTCGCGGTCGCAGGCCTCGCGCCAGGTGGTCTCGCCGGGTTTCGGGAAATAGGACGGCCGATACCAGAGCCCGGCCTCGATCATCGGCGCCCCCCGGTCGCGGCTGGCCTGGTCGCTGGTCAGGAACCGCTGCGGCGCGAATCCCTCGGCGCGCCCCCCCGCCCCCAGCGCGGCGATCGAGACCGGCGTGTAGGGCGGGCGGAAGGTCGTGGTCCCGGTCTCGGGGATGCCACGCCCGGTGGCATCGGCCAGGACCGCCAGCGCCGCGACGTTCGAGGACTTGCCCTGATCCGGCGCCATGCCCTGCGTGGTATAGCGCTTCATGTGCTCGACCGACCGGAAGCCCTCCTGCGCGGCCAGCTTCACGTCCTTCGTCGTCACGTCATTGGCAAAGTCGAGCCAGGCCCGCCCCTTGCCCTCGACCGCCCAGAGCGCGCGCACCGCATAGGGCGCGTCCTCGGCCTGCGGCACCTCGATCTGCACCTTGCGGCCCAGCGCGGCGACGATCTTCTGCGCCGCCGCGTGACCGGTCACCAGCGCGCCATGGGTGGACATGCTGCCGTTCGCAGCCCCCACCGCGACCAGGCCGGGCACAGCGCCCTCCATCGGCACGAAGGCCGCCAGATCCTCGTCCCAGCGGGGCCGGCCGTTCATGTGACAGGTCAGATGCAGCGTCGGGTTCCAGCCGCCCGACATCGCCAGGCAGTCCGTCTCGATCTGGAGGACATCCCCGCCCTTGCGCACCTGGATGCCCGCCAGTCCCAGCCGCCCCCAGCTGCCCACCACCTCGGCGCCCAGATGCACCGGGCAGTCCTCCACCGCCGAGGCATCGGGCCGCGGGTCGATGATCGCCGCCACCGTCACCCCCGCCGCCATCAGCTCGCGCGCCACGGCCCGGGCCTGGTCGGTGTTGGCAAAGAGCGTCACCCGCTTGCCGGGACTGACACCATACCGGTTCAGGTAGGTGCGCACGGCCGAGGCCAGCATGATCCCCGGCCGGTCGTTGTCGGGGAAGGCCACCGGGCGCTCCAGCGCGCCACTGGCCAGCACCGCATGCTTCGTCACGATCCGCCAGAAGCATTCGCGCGGCAGGTTCGGCCGTGCGGGCTTGTGCAGCCCCACCCGCTCCAGCGCGCCATAGGTGCCGTGGTCATAGGCCCCGGTGACGGTGGTCCGCAGCATCAGCCGCACGTTGGGCAGGGCTTCGAGCTCGCCCAGGACCTGCGCCAGCCACTCGCCCGCCGGCATCCCCCCGATCACCCCCCCGTCCGACAGAAGCCGCCCGCCGAAGGCATGGCTTTCCTCGCACAGGATCACATCCGCGCCCGACCGCCCCGCGGTCAGCGCCGCCATCAGCCCCGCGGGCCCCGACCCGATCACCAGCACGTCGCAGAAGGCAAAGGCCTTCTCGTAGGTGCCCTCGTCATGGCGGCCCGACAGGCTGCCCAGCCCCGCGGCGCGGCGGATCAGCGGTTCGTAAAGCCTTTCCCAGAAGGCGCGCGGCCACATGAAGGTCTTGTAGTAGAACCCCGCCGACAGGAAGGGCGAAAGGTAATCATTCACCGCCAGAAGGTCGAAGCGCAGCGACCCCAGCCGGTTCTGCGACTGCGCCACCAGCCCCTCGAACACCTCCTGCATCGTCGCCCGCACGTTCGGCGTCTGGTTCGACGGCCCCACCACCTCCACCAGGGCATTCGGCTCCTCCGACCCGGCGGTCAGCACGCCGCGCGGCCGGTGATACTTGAAAGACCGCCCGACCAGCCGCACGTCGTTGGCCAGCAGCGCCGAGGCCAGGGTGTCACCCTTGTAGCCGGCATAATCCTTGCCATCGAAGCGGAAGCGGACCGGCTTCGTCCGGTCGATCAGCCCCTTGCCGTCGATCCTCATGCCTTGCGCCCCGTCTTCAGTTCACTCACCAGTTCGACCGCCGAAATCTCATGCGTCACCGTGTTCCGCGTGACCAGCAGCCACTGCGCACAGCCCGCCTCGTGATACCAGAGGTCCCGCGTCACCCCCGCCGGATTGTCCCGCAGGTGCAGGTAGTTGTCCCAGTCCGCCAGCGAAGCGCCCTCTGCGGGCCGGTGCAGATAGTCCTCTGCCCCGTAATAGTAGAACTCCCGCCGGTCGCGTTCACCGCACAGGGGACATGTCAGCCGCATCTTCCGGCCCCCGCTTTCATCTGTCCGAAAATATCCCCGCCGGAGGCATCCGACGCGAATGCAAGGCGCAGGTGCAGATCCATCGCAGGCACCCTCAATGCAGGTTGTGCTGCGACCCGGTGCCTTCTTCGTCCAGAAGATGCCCGGTCGCGAAACGGTCCAGCCGGAACTTGCGCGCAACCTCGTGCGGCTCGCCCGTGGCCATCAGATGCGCCATGCACCAGCCCGAGGCCGGCACCGCCTTGAAGCCCCCGTAGTTCCAGCCGCAATCGATGAACAGTCCCTCGACATGCGTCCTGTCGATGATGGGCGATCCATCCGGCGTCATGTCCATGATCCCGCCCCAGCTTCGCAGCACCCTGGCCCGGCCGATCATCGGCATCAGCGTCATGCCGGCCTCCCTCACATGCTCGACCATCGGCAGGTTCCCCCGCGCGGCATAGCTTGCATAGAAATCGAGGTCGCCGCCGAACACGAGCCCCCCCTTGTCGGACTGGCTGATGTAGAAATGCCCCATGCCGAAGCTGACGACATGGTTTATCACCGGCTTCAGCCCCTCGGTCACGAAGGCCTGGAGAACATGGCTTTCGATCGGCAACCGAATCCCCGCCATTGCCGCCACCTGGGACGACCGCCCCGCCACCACGATCCCGACCTTCTTCGCCCGGATCGCCCCGCGCGTGGTCTGCACGCCCTTCACCACCCCGTTCTCGATGTCGATCCCCGTCACCTCGCAGTTCTGGATCAGGTCCACCCCGCGCCTGTCCGCCGCCCGCGCATAGCCCCAGGCCACCGCGTCGTGCCGGGCCGAGCCCCCGCGCGGGTGCAGCAGGCCGCCATAGATCGGAAAGCGGGTGTTCTCGAAATCGAGGTAGGGCAGATGCTCCCGCACCCCCTCGCGGTCCAGAAGGATCGCATCATCCCCCTGATTTATCATCGCATTCCCGCGTCGCACGAAGGCATCGCGCTGCCCGTCCGAATGGAACAGGTTGATGAGCCCGCGCTGCGAATGCATCACGTTGTAGTTCAGTTCGCTCTCCAGCCCCTCCCACAGCTTCAGGGAATGGCTGTAGAATTCGCTGTTGCCGGGCAGGAAGTAGTTGGCCCGCACGATGGTCGTGTTCCGCCCGACGTTGCCGCCGCCGAGATAGCCCTTCTCCAGCACCGCGACATTGGTGATCCCGTGGTTCCTGGCCAGGTAGTATGCGGTCGAAAGCCCATGCCCGCCGCCGCCGATGATGACCACATCATACGCGGCCTTCGGTGTCGGCTCGCGCCAGGCGGGCGTCCAGCCCTTGTTGCCGAAAAGCCCCTCGGTGATGACCCTCAGCCCGGAATAGCGCATCGCTCTGCCTCCTGTGCCGGTCATCAAACCGGAACCGCCGGCATATTCAAGTCTGCCGAGGGAATTCCTTCGCCATCCGCGACATCACATGTCGGAGACGGATTGCCCCGCCGCCCTGCCCCCGGACGCGCCTCAGTCGGGGCCGGCTGACCCCACGCCATAGGCCGCGATCCCCGCCGCCAGATCGACATGTGTCGGGGCATCGAGGAACAGCTTCACCACCTCGCGCTTGCCCATCGGATCGTCGGCCAGATGCGCAAGCGCCCGCATCCGCCGCCGCTCCATGTCCAGCGTGAAGCCGTCCGGCCCGGCCCCGGCGTCCAGCAGATGCGCCTGCCCGCGTTCGTGCAGGAAGCGCTTCATGTCCCGGTAGATCGCGGGATCATGCAGCCGCAGCCGGTCGGTCCAGGGCTTGACCGGCCCGGTGAAATGCACCAGCCGCGGCCGCCGCCCCTGCAACATCAGATAGCTGTTCTGCGAGATCTGCCAGTTCCACCCGGGCGAGAGGCTGTCCCAGTTGCCGGCCACGACGGCGTTCAGCGCCGACTGGTCGGCAAAGCGGCAAAGCCCGGGATTGCGCACGAAGAAATCCAGCGCGGCCGCCGAAAGGGCGCCATCGGCCCAGACCGGCCCGTTCACCACCAGAACGCCGGCGTTGAAGTAGCTGGCGCCGATCCCGGGATGCAGGGCCGCGACATAGGCGCGCTGCTGGTGCAGCCGTCCCCGGTCGGGCCAGTGCGACCGGTTGCGCACCGCCGCCAGCGGCCGTCCGGTCTCGGGCAGGTCCAGCAGATCGGCCAGCGACCCCCAGGCCTGATAGACATCGCCGTCCAGATAGATCACCCGGCGGTAGGCGGGTGCCAGGTCCTCGATCGCGAACAGCCGCAGCATCGTCGCGGCAGGCACATGCGCGGTTGCGTCATACTGGAAGGCGCGCGGATATTCCGTCAGATGGTGGACCGTCACGCCTTCGGGATAGACCGAGAGCAACCCGTCCGGCACCTCGCCCACCAGATAGGCATGATGGTCCAGCCGGCCCGAACGGTCCAGCGCCATCGACCGGGCCAGCACATAGGCGCCCTGCCAGGCCCAGGTCGCATCGGAACAGACCACGACGGCCGCCTCGGCCCGTTGCCGTTTGGTTGTGCCCTGCACCGAACGATGATCCCCGAAGCCGCGACTGGCCCCTACTCTTCACGCGGCGGCCGGGCCATGCAAGCCCGGCCATGCGCGTCGCGCTCACAACCCCTTGGACCGGTAGCTCTGCGCCACGCGCCCGATCGACACGATGTAGGCCGCGACCCGCAGGTCCTCGACATCCTGTCGGCTGTGCCAGACCTCCCGCATCGCCTGGTAGGCCGTGCGCATCGTGTCGTCGAGGCCGGAGCGCACCAGCGCCAACTCGTCCGAGCCGGTCAGGAAGCGTTCCTTGAAGTCCTCGGCCAGCGTCCAGCCCAGGCCCTTGTCGGCGCTGAGGCGCTCCAGCTCCTCGACCAGCAGACGGCTGCGCGCCTCTTCCGCGCGGCGCTGCATCCGGCCAAAGCGGATGTGCGACAGGTTCTTGACCCATTCGAAATAGGAAACGGTCACGCCGCCCGCATTGGCATACATGTCGGGAATGATGACGCAGCCCTTGCGCCGCAGGATCTCGTCGGCGCCGAAGGTGACGGGGCCGTTCGCCGCCTCGACGATCAGCGGTGCCTTGATCCGTTCGGCGTTCGACAGGTTGATGACCCCCTCCATCGCCGCCGGGATCAGGATGTCGCAGGCCTCCTCCAGCACCGGCGCGCCATCCGCGACATGGGTCGCGTTCGGATAGCCGGCGAGGCCGCCATGGCGGTTCATCCACTGCCGGATGTCCTCGATGTCCAGTCCCTTCGGGTCCATCAGCGCCCCGTCGCGCTCGATCACCGCGATGACCTTGCAACCGTCCTCCTCGGACAGGAACTTGGCAGCGTGATAGCCCACGTTGCCAAGGCCCTGCACGATCACCCGCTTGCCATCTAGCCCGCCGTTCAGACCGGCCCGGGCCAGATCCTCCTTGTGGCGGAAGAACTCGCGCAGGGCATATTGCACCCCCCGCCCCGTCGCCTCGACCCGGCCCCGGATCCCGCCCGCATGCGGCGGCTTGCCGGTCACGCAGGCCCTGGCGTTGATGTCGGTCGTGTTCATCCGCGCATACTGGTCGGCGATCCAGGCCATCTCGCGCTCTCCCGTCCCCATGTCGGGGGCCGGCACGTTCTGCGCCGGATGGATCAGGTCGCGCTTGATCAGCTCATAGGCGAAGCGGCGGGTGATCTGTTCCAGCTCGTGCTCGTCCCATTGGCGCGGATCGATGCACAATCCGCCCTTCGAGCCACCGAACGGCGTCTCGACCAGAGCGCATTTGTAGGTCATCAGCGCCGCCAGCGCCTCGACCTCGTCCTGGTTGACCGAAAGGGCATAGCGGATGCCGCCCTTGACCGGCTCCATGTGCTCGGAATGAACGCTGCGATAGCCGGTGAACGTCTCGATCTTGCCGCGCAGGCGCACCCCGAACCGCACCGTGTAGGTCGAGTTGCAAACCCTGATCTTCTGTTCCAGACCCGGGCTCAGGTCCATCAGCTTTGCTGCCCGGTTGAACATCAGGTCAACCGATTCACGGAAACTCGGCTCTTTCGTCTGCTGCATTCTGCCCCTCCCTGACAGGCCGCGCCTCGGGCGCCGGCCGCGCCAGACTAGCCGCCGACAGGGGGCGGAGGGAACCCCGGAAGCGGATTTTCGCCGGCGGCCGATCCCGGCGGGTTCTGGCCCAACTGCCAGCGAATCGGGCACCCGACGAAGTCTTGCCGAAAGGTAAATGGCACGCCGAATTTCCACAGCTAGTCGCCAACTGCGCTCTTTGGGGCGAATTGTTTCTGGATTGTGGCGGCCAAGCCCCTGAGTCTCAGGATTTGCCTTACTTCTGCCAGAAGTTATGCCTAATTCGAGGCTTGGGGTTCCGTCGGTATTTGGCGGGCAATTGCTGCTTATGGATCGTGCCATGTTTGACAAAGCTGCCAGGCTATCCGTTTTCTCAGGTTTCCGTCGCAGGGTGACGGCGTTCGGGACCGACGAACGCGGCTCGATCGCGATCTTCGTCCTGATGATCTTCGTGATGATGCTGCTGGTCGGCGGGATC
>JBKBRG010000073.1:0-8852 GCA_046292325.1 Tabrizicola sp. | reverse complement strand
GTGCAGGTCCATTACGGGCAGACCCACGCGCTGAAGGACGTGGACGTGGATATCCTGGACCGGGCGGTGACGGCCTTCATCGGGCCTTCGGGCTGTGGCAAGTCCACCTTCCTGCGCTGCCTGAACCGCATGAACGACACCGTGGCCTCGGCGCGGGTCGAGGGCAGGATCACGCTGGACGGCGAGGACATCTACGACCCCCGCGTCGATCCGGTGCAGTTGCGCGCCAAGGTCGGCATGGTGTTCCAGAAGCCGAACCCCTTCCCGAAGTCGATCTACGACAACGTGGCCTACGGGCCGAGGATCCACGGCATGACCCGCAACAAGGCCGAACTTGACGCGATCGTGGAAAGCTCGCTGAGGAAGGCCGCGCTCTGGAACGAGGTCAAGGACCGGCTGGACAGCCCCGGCACCGGGCTTTCGGGCGGCCAGCAGCAGCGGCTCTGCATCGCCCGCGCCGTGGCGACCAGCCCGGAGGTCCTGTTGATGGACGAGCCCTGCTCGGCGCTGGACCCGATCGCCACGGCCCAGGTCGAGGAGCTGATCGACGAACTGCGCAGCCAGTTCTCGGTGGTGATCGTCACGCATTCGATGCAGCAGGCCGCGCGGGTCAGCCAGAAGACGGCCTTCTTCCACCTCGGGCATCTGGTCGAATACGGCGACACGACCCGGATCTTCACCAACCCCAGCGACCCCCGCACCGAATCCTACATCACCGGCCGCATCGGTTGAGGAGCCACAGATGAGCGAAAGCGACCAGCACATCCTGTCGGCCTTCGACCGCGATCTCGAAGCCCTTCAGGCCCATTTCATCCGGCTGTCCTCCCTTGCCGAAACCGCGCTGACCGAGGCGGCGAAGGCCCTGGAAAGCCTCGACCTGGCCGCGGCCGACAAGGTGATCGCCGCCGACAGCGCCATCGACGACCTGGAAGAGTTCATCCAGATGGAGGCCGCCAGCCTGATTGCCCGCCGCGCGCCGACAGCGGTGGACCTCCGCCGCGTCCTTGCGGTCATGCGCGCGGCCCATAGCCTCGAGCGGGTCGGCGACTACGCGAAGAACGTCGCCAAGCGCACCCGCATCCTGCCGCCCTCGGCCCCGCTGGAAGGCCATGCCGGCACGATCCGCCGCATGTGCGCGCTGGTGGTGCGCCTCCTCGACGAGGCCACCCGGGCGCTGGTGACGAAGGATGCGGACCTTGCGGCCTCGGTGCGCAAGCGCGATCTCGACATCGACCAGATGTACAACACGCTGTTCCGCTCGCTCTTCACCTACATGATGGAAAGCCCGGCCAACATCGGACCGTCGATGCACCTGCATTTCATCGCCAAGAACATCGAACGCGCCGGAGACCACGCCACGACCATCGCCGAACAGGCGCTCTATCTCGCCACCGGCGCCCTGCCCAGCGATCCCCGCCCCAAGGCCGGCCTCGAAGTCGAGGGCTGATCCGACCCGACACCGGACAGCATGAGCCCGCCATGGCCCTTGCCACGGCGGGCGTCCTGGTTTCATCTGTCCGCAAATATCCCCGCCGGAGGCACGTCCGAGCCGGTTGTGCCGCAGGCACAGAGGCGAGACGAAGGCTCGCGCGGAACGCGCCCGATTCACCCGCCGCCAAGGCCAGCAGGACCCGACGATGACCCACTTTCGCCACCGCAAGTTCAACACCCGCGACACCTACCCCGAACAGCGGCTCGACAACGACCTTGCCCAGGCCGTCGTCGCCCGGGGCCGGATCGTGTTCCTGCGCGGCCAGTGCCCGCAGGACCTGGACACCGCTGAGGACATCGGCAGCCATGATCCCGTCGAGCAGACCCACAAGGTGATGCAGAACATCCGCCAGCTTCTGGAGGAGGTCGGCGGCAGGATGGAGCATCTCTGCAAGGTCGTCGTCTACCTGACCGACGTCCGCCACCGCGAGGCGGTCTATCGCACCATGGGCGAATACATCAGGGGGGTGCATCCGGTCTCGACCGGGGTGGTGGTGACCGCGCTTGCCCGCCCCTCCTGGCTGGTCGAGATCGACGGCACCGCCGTCATCCCGGACGAGGACTGAGAGGCTGCCATGACCTTCTCGATCGTCGCCCGCTGCGCCCGGACCGGGCAGTTCGGAATGGCCATTTCCTCCTCCTCGCCCGCGGTCGCGGCACGCTGCGCCCATGTCCGGGCCGGGGTCGGTGCGGTCGCCAGCCAGAACGTCACCGATCCGGCCCTGGGGCCCCTGATCCTCGACCGGCTGGCCCTCGGGCTTCCCGCCGCCGAGGCGCTGGCCAGCGTCGCCCAGGACCGCCCGCACATCGACTACCGCCAGCTTCTGGTGGTCGATGCCGCGGGCCGGACGGCGATCCATTCCGGGCGGCGGGTGCTGGGCCTTTGGGGGCAGGCGCAGGCGGCCGATTGCGCCGCCGGGGGCAATCTTCTGGCCGACGAACTGGTGCCCATGGCCATGGTCCGGGCCTTCACCGGCGCGACGGGACATCTGGGGGAACGGCTGATGCAGGCGCTGGAGGCCGGCCTGGCCGCCGGGGGCGAGGCCGGACCGGTCCATTCGGCGGGGCTGAAGATCGCCGACCGGCTGTCCTGGCCGCTGGTGGACCTGCGGATCGACTGGGCGGACGACCCCATCGGCATGCTGCGCGCGGCCTGGACCGTCTATGCCCCGCAGATGGCCGCCTATGTCCAGCGCGCCGAGGATCCGAGCCTTGCGCCCTCCTACGGCGTGCCGGGGGACGAGTAGGCCCACCGAGATGAACGAACAGTGGGCGCCCGCGACCAACAACATCTCTTGGCTTGCACATCCTGAAATGTCCACCATGGACACCCTGCCGTTCGGAGGACGCGCTCGATGACCGAAACCATCCACACCCTTGTCATCGGCGGCGGACAGGCCGGGATCGCGACCAGCGCGCATCTCCGCAAGCTCGGCCTGCCCCACCTCGTCCTCGAACGCGACCGGATCGCCGAACGCTGGCGCAGCTGGCGCTGGGACAGCCTGGTGGCCAATGGTCCCGCCTGGCACGACCGCTTTCCCGAAGCCGAGTTCGAAGGGATCGACCCCGAGGCCTTCGCCCCGAAGGAGGCGGTGGCCGACTATTTCGAACGCTTTGCCCGCGACCGCGCCCTGCCGGTCCGCACCGGGGTCGAGGTGACCAGACTGGAACGCAGCGACAGGGGGTTCCGCGCCGCAACCTCGGCCGGCCCGATCGAGGCAAGGAACGTTGTCGTCGCCACCGGCCCCTTCCAGATCCCGGTCATTCCGACCGTGATCTCCGACCCGGGGGTCACCCAGCTGCACTCCAGCAGCTACCGCAATCCGGGCGCGCTGCCCGAAGGCGCGGTGCTGGTGGTCGGCGCCGGATCCTCGGGCGCGCAGATCGCCGAGGAACTGGCCCGGGCGGGGCGGCGGGTCTTTCTGTCGGTCGGCCCGCACGACCGCCCGCCGCGCCGTTACCGGGGGCAGGATTTCGTCTGGTGGCTCGGCAAGCTCGGCAAGTGGGACATGAAGGCGCCCTCGCCGGGGACCGAACACATCACCATCGCGGTCTCGGGCGCCTATGGCGGGCACACGATGGACTTCCGGCGCCTGGCAGGGATGGGTGTCACCTTGCTGGGCCGGGCCGGAGACTTCGCGGACGGACGGTTGCAGATCGCCCCCGACCTGGCGCAGAACATCGAGAACGGCGACCGGAACTATCTGTCGGTGCTGGACGAGGCCGACGCCTATGCAACCGCCCATGGCCTGGACCTGCCCCCGGAACCCGAGGCGCGGCAGCTCGGTCCCCTGCCCGATTGCGTGACCAACCCGATCCTCGCGCTGGACCTGAAATCCGCCGGCATCTCGACCGTCATCTGGGCCACCGGCTTCCGGCTGGATTTCGGCTGGATCGACCTGGACATCTTCCGCGACGACGGACGCCCGCGCCATCAGGACGGGGTGACCGAGGTGCCCGGGCTCTACTTCATCGGCCTGCCCTGGCTGTCCTGCCGCGGCTCGGCCTTCATCTGGGGCGCCTGGAAGGATGCCGAACGGCTGGCGGCGCATATCGCCGCCCGGGGCTGACCAGGCGACGAAGGCAGCGACATCGCCGGCCGGCCGTGTCAGACTGTCGGGATACAGCCCGTGAGGCCGGCCATGCGACTCATCCTTGTCCTGATCCTGTCGTTGGCTCTGGCAGCCTGCGCCACCGTCAACTATGCCACCATCGACAAGGGAGAGTTTTCCGGCGAAGTGGCGGTGGTCTGGCTGCGCGGCACCGGATCGCTGGGTGATGGCACCTTCGTCTATGTGCCGACCCCGGATCGCCCGCTGACCTTTACCCGACCAGAGGGCGAAACGGCCGGAAAGACCATCACGCCGCCGATGATGTATACGGACGGCGGCTCGGTCCCGGGTCTGGCCCGTGCCTTCCGCGGGTTCACACCCTGGAACTACGGCCCGGCCTATATCGTGCATGACTGGCTGTTCATGGCCCGCCAGTGCCTCAACGCCGGCCGCACCGATCCGCCCTATCAGGCGCTTGACGATCTGACCTTCCAGGATTCGGCCGAGATCATTGCCGAAAGCATCAAGGCGCTGGAGGAATCGGGGCGCGTCAAGGCGGGCGACATATCGGCGCCGGGCGTCACCTTTGCCGTCACCAGCCCCTTTTCGCACGCGCTGTGGCGCAAGGCCGCCTGCCGGGAAGTGACGCCAGAACACGCGAGGCTGGCGCTGGACGCCGTGGGCCGCTATCCCGAGGTCGGCGATGCCTCGCGCCGGAAGATCCTGGTCGATCCGGACGGCGCCCGGCAGGCGGCGCAAGGCGTGGTGGTGGCGGTCTCGCGTTTCGACGAATGAACCTCAGGATGCCTTCAGCACGCCACGTTCGATCTGGTCCTGTTCGATCGATTCGAAGAGGGCGCGGAAGTTGCCCTCGCCAAAGCCCTCGTCCCCCTTGCGCTGGATGAACTCGAAGAAGATCGGGCCGATCACGGTCCTGGAAAAGATCTGCAACAGGATCTTCGTCTCGCCCCCGTCCACGACCCCCTCGCCGTCGATCAGGATGCCGTGCTTCGCCAGCTTCTCGATCGGCTCTTCATGCCCGGCGACGCGGGACCTGGACATCTCGTAATAGGTCATCGGCGGCTTCGGCATGAACTTGAGCCCTGCATCGGCGATGGCGTCGGTGGCGCCGTAGATGTCGTCGGTGCCGACCGCGATGTGCTGGATCCCCTCGCCCTTGTAGCGCTTGAGATATTCCACGATCTGCCCGGTCTCGCCGCGATCTTCGTTGATCGGGATGCGGATGCGACCGCAGGGCGAGGTCAGCGCCCGGGAATGAAGGCCGGTGAACCTGCCCTCGATGTCGAAAAAGCGGATCTGGCGGAAGTTGAACAGCCGGCCGTAGAAGTCGAACCAGATGTCCATGTTGCCCCGATGGACATTGTGGGTCAGGTGGTCGAGGTAATGGAAGCCCACCCCCTTCGGCTTGGGCGGGGCAACCCAGTCGAACTCGGCGTCATAGGGGTTCGCATCGCCGTAGCGGTCGGTGAAATAGATCAGCGAGCCACCGATGCCGACGATTGCGGGGAGGTTCAGGGTTTTTTGCTGCCCGTCAAAGGGTTGCGCGCCGTTCTTCACGGCATGGCTGAAGGCGTGCGCCGCATCCGCCACCCGCCAGCCCATCGCGGGCGCGCAGGGCCCGTGCTCATCGACAAAGCGGCGGGCATGGCTGCCGGGCTCGTCGTTCAGGATGTAGGTGATGTCGCCCTGCTGCCAGAGCTCCACCGCCTTGCTCCGGTGCCGGGCCGTCAGGCTGTAACCCATCCTGGTGAACAGCGCACGCAGCTCGTCCGGGTTCGGGTGGGCGAATTCGACGAACTCGAAGCCGTCGGTCCCGGCCGGGTTCTCGGCCGAGATCACGGCGCGCGGGGCGTGGTGCGGAAAGGGACCCATGGCTGTCTCCGGTCTGGGGCTTGTGGCTCCAGTGTGACATGGATCAGGCGCCGGTTGCGCGCATCTTTTGGCTTGCATTCGCATCGGCATGCGAGATCGTGTCATCAGATGAACCTTTCGCGAGTGAGAATTGCATGCTGGACGAAATCGACTCCCGCCTTCTGGCCGCGGTGCAGGCGGACGCCCGGATCACCGCCGAGGAGCTGGGCGCCCGGCTGAACCTTTCGGCTAGCCAGGCCGCGCGCCGACGCGCGAAGCTCGAGGCGGACGGAGTGATCGTCAGCTATTCCGCCCGACTGTACGCGGGCAAACTGGGCCTGACGGTGCAGGCTTTCGTGCAGGTCCAGATGGCCGCCCATTCGCCCGAGGCGGCAAGGGGATTTCTCAGCCTGATCTCCACCTTGCCCGAAGTCGTGGCCTGCTGGACCCTGACGGGCGAGGCCGACTACCTTCTGCGCGTCTGGTGTGCCGATCTGCCTGCCCTGAACGACCTGATTCACAACCGCCTGTTGCCGAACCCTGCCGTGGCCCGCGTGCAGAGCCAGATCGTGATGGCGCAGCCGAAGCCGGATTCAGGGTTGCCGGTCTGACGGGGGTGGACAACGCGGCAGCGCCACCCGGACCATCGCCCTTACAGGCTGGCTCGCTCTGCCGCTTGCCCCTCTGCGCCCCTTCTGACGCTTCCCCTTCCGCGCTGGGTTCGCTAGAACCCGCGCGGACAAGGGGATTGCCGCATGCCGATGGAAAAGACCTTCAACGCCGCCGAGGCCGAAGCCCGCATCTCGAAGCTCTGGCTGGACGCCAAGGCCTTCCGCGCGGGCGCCAATGCCAAGCCGGGACGCCCGACCTTTTCCGTGATGATCCCGCCGCCGAACGTCACCGGCAGCCTGCACATGGGCCATGCCTTCAACAACACGCTGCAGGACATCCTGACGCGCTGGCACCGGATGCAGGGCGACGACACGCTGTGGCAGCCGGGGACGGACCATGCCGGGATCGCGACCCAGATGGTGACCGAGCGCGAGATGGCGCTGCACCAGGAACCCGACCGCCGCACGATGGGGCGCGAGAAATTCACCGCAAGGGTCTGGCAGCAGAAGCGGAAGTCGCGTGGCACGATCATCGGGCAGTTGCAGCGGCTGGGCGCCTCCTGCGACTGGGACCGCGAGGCCTTCACCATGTCCGGCGCCCCCGGCGCCCCGGCGGGCGAGGAAGGCAATTTCCACGACGCCGTCATCAAGGTCTTCGTCGATCTCTACAACAAGGGGCTGATCTACCGCGGCAAGCGGCTGGTGAACTGGGACCCGCACTTCGAGACGGCGATTTCGGACCTTGAGGTCGAGAACATCGAGGTGCCCGGCCAGATGTGGCACTTCAAGTATCCGCTCGCCGGCGGCCAGACCTACATCTACCGCGAAAGGGATGCCGAGGGGCGCATCACCTTCGAGGAAGAGCGCGACTATATCTCCATCGCCACCACGCGGCCCGAAACCATGCTGGGCGACGGCGCAGTGGCGGTTCATCCATCGGATGAACGTTACGCGCCAATCGTCGGGAAACTCTGCGAAATCCCGGTCGGGCCGAAGGAGCACCGCCGGCTGATCCCGATCATCGCCGACGAATACCCCGATCCCGCCTTCGGCTCGGGCGCGGTCAAGATCACCGGCGCGCATGACTTCAACGACTATGCCGTGGCAAAGCGCGCGGGCATCCCCTGCTACCGCCTGATGGACACCCGCGCCCGGATGCGCGACGACGGCCTGCCCTATGCCGAGGCCGCCGAAATCGCCGGCCGCATGTCCCGCGCCTGGCTGGTGGCCAAGGGCTACGCCACCCCCGGCATCGCTGAGCAGCCCTTCGAGTTGAGCGAATCCGAGATCGACGCGCTGAACCTCGTCCCCGACGAATTGCGCGGGCTAGACCGATACGAGGCCCGCAAGCGGGTGGTCGAGGCAATCACCGCCGAGGGCCTTGCCGTCACCGTCCTCAAGAAAAGCATCGACAAGGAAACCGGCGCGGAACACCTGGAACGGGTGCCTTACGTCGAAGCGAAGCCGATCATGCAGCCCTTCGGCGACCGCTCGAACGTGGTAATCGAGCCGATGCTGACCGACCAGTGGTTCGTCGATACCGCCAGGATCGTCGAACCCGCGCTGGAGGCGGTGCGCGCGGGCCGCACGAAGATCATCCCGCCCTCGGGCGAGAAGACCTATTACCACTGGCTGGAAAACATCGAGCCCTGGTGCATCAGCCGCCAGCTTTGGTGGGGGCACCAGATCCCGGTGTGGTACGGCCTTGACCTTTCCGCCCCCGGCTTCATCGACGACGAAGGCGACGGTGCGATCGACCCGGTAGAGATGCTGCGCCTTCTGGGCGATGGCGGCTATGTCACCCGCGATGCGCGCTTCCACTGTGCGGCCGATTTCGAAAGCGTGACCAGCCGCTTCCGCGACGATCTTGCTGGACTGCCGGTTCCGGTGAACGCCGCCCGCGTCGTCGAGGTGTCGGACCGCGCCGAAGCGGTGGACCTGCTCGCCGCCGCGCTGGCCGACTATCAGGTGACGCAAGATCCGACCAAACTGGTCTACCCCGTCTGGCGCGACCCCGACGTCCTTGACACCTGGTTCTCCTCCGGCCTCTGGCCGATCGGCACGCTCGGCTGGCCCGACCAGACGCCCGAACTGAAGAAATACTTCCCCACCTCGGTCCTCGTGACCGGGCAGGACATCCTGTTCTTCTGGGTCGCCCGGATGATGATGATGCAGCTGGCCGTGGTGAAAGACGTGCCCTTCCACACCGTCTACCTGCACGGCCTCGTCCGCGACGCCAAGGGCAAGAAGATGTCGAAGTCGCTCGGCAACGTCATCGACCCGCTGGAGATCATCGACGAATACGGCGCCGATGCGCTGCGGTTTG
>JBKBRG010000072.1:0-8938 GCA_046292325.1 Tabrizicola sp. | reverse complement strand
CTGCGCACCCGCGCCCAGGACAGCGACGAGGTCATCGCCGGCCGCATGGCGAAAAGCCGCGACGAGATCAGCCATTGGGCCGAATACGACTATGTGCTGGTCAACGACGATCTCGACCGCACCTTCGAAAGCCTCAAGACCATCCTCACCGCCGAGCGGCTGAAGCGCGAACGCCAACCCGGCCTGTCCGCCTTCGTCCGCGAGCTGAACCGGGAGTTCGACGCCAGATGATCTATGCCCTCGACGGGATTGCACCGACGATCGACCCCTCGGCCTGGGTGG
This sequence comes from Tabrizicola sp., assembly GCA_046292325.1. GTDB lineage: Bacteria > Pseudomonadota > Alphaproteobacteria > Rhodobacterales > Rhodobacteraceae > Tabrizicola. The sequence goes on along the minus strand of JBKBRG010000072.1, from coordinate 8,656 downwards.
CCGACGAGGCCACGCTGATCGGCAAGGTGGTGGTCGAGGCCGATGCCTCGGTCTGGTTCGGCGCCCAGGCGCGCGGCGACAACGAGGAGATCCGCATCGGCGCCGGGACGAATGTGCAGGAAAACTGCGTGCTGCACACCGACATGGGCTATCCGCTGACCATCGGCGCCAACTGCACCATCGGCCACAAGGCGATGCTGCACGGCTGCACCATCGGCGAGGGCACGCTGATCGGCATGGGCGCGACCATCCTGAATGGCGCCAGGATCGGCAAGGGCTGTCTGATCGGCGCCTGCGCCCTGATCACCGAGGGCAAGGAGATCCCCGATGGCAGCCTGGTGATGGGCGCGCCGGGCAAGGTGGTCCGCCAGCTGGATGAAGGCGCCCGGGCGCGGCTTCTGGCTTCGGCGGCGGGCTATCAGGCCAATGCGCGGCGGTTCAGGGCCGGGTTGACCCGGGTCTGATCCGTCTCAGCCTTCCTCGACCAGTTCGATGGTGATGCCCTGCCGGGCCGCATGGCTGCGCAGCTCGCGCAGCACGATCTGGCGGTTCGGCAGTTTCGGCGCCACGACCCGCAGCGTCTTGCGGTAATCCTGGGCCCCCAGCCGCTCGATGATCTCCAGCGCGTCGAACGTGTTGCAGAACAGCGGGACCACCACCAGTTCCAGCGCGGCCGGAAAGGGCAGGTAGCGATCCAGCTCGTCCAGCGGTATCGAGGCGAATTCCTCGGGCCTGAGGCTGCCCTCGGCCGCTCGCGCTTCCGGAATCCCGATCACCAGGCACCTGAGCTTTTGCGACATCACTCCTCTGTCTCCTGGTGAGGCGCCGCCAAATCGTCGGAAAGAAGGACTTTCGCCGGGGCCGACCATTGTTCCGGGCAAGGGCCGGTTCCGCACCGCGTAACGTTTACTGCTTGGAATTTACTGGTATTCCTGCGCATGACAAGGGTCGCAAATTCGCAGGGGTGGAGAGGCGCGCATGACCGAGGTCGAGATCTCGAGGCTTCTGGCCGGTTTGCCCCTGCCGGCGATGCTGATCAGCGACGGCGATCGGGTGCAGGCCTGCAACGCCTTGGCCCTGGCACTCCTGGGCGAGGGCATCGTCGGGCGGCATCCCGCGATCGCCGTGCGCGCGCCCGGCGTGCTGGAGGCGATCGGCCGCGTCGGGCCGGACAGCCCGCCGCAGGAGGCGCGGATGTCGCTGCGACGCGAGGGGCAGGAGCAGGTGTTCCAGGTCACCGTGTCCTCCTTGCGCGAGGGGCTGGTGCTGTGCGTGTTCCGCGACGTGACCGAGGAGGAAAAGGCCGGCGAGATGCGGCGGGATTTCGTCGCGAACGTCTCCCATGAACTGCGCACGCCGCTGACGGCGCTGATGGGCTTCATCGAGACGCTGAAGCACGCCGCCAAGGACGACCCCAAGGCGCGGGAGACCTTCCTGGGGATCATGGAGACCGAGGCAGGCCGGATGAACCGGCTGGTGCGCGACCTGTTGCAGCTGAGCCGGGTCGAGGCCGAAGAGCGGGTGCGGCCGCGCGAGCCGGTGGCCTTGAAGCCGCTGCTGGAGGGGGTGATCTCTTCCCTGCGCGGGGTGGCGGAGAAGACAGGGGACCGGGTGGAACTGGTGGGAGAGCCGGTGACGGTGCCGGGGGATCACGACCAGTTGGTGCAGGTGTTCACGAACCTCGTGGAGAACGCGCTGAAATACGGGAAGGAGGGGCAGGTGGTGCGGGTCACGCTCTCTCCGGAAGAGACGGTGCGGGGGCCGGCGGTGCGGGTCGAGGTCGCGGACGAGGGCGAGGGGATCGACCCGGTCCACCTGCCGCGGCTGACGGAACGGTTCTACCGGGTCGATTCCCACCGCTCGCGCGAGATGGGGGGGACGGGGCTGGGGCTGGCCATCGTGAAGCACATCGTCAGCCGCCACCGCGGCTGGCTGCGGGTGGAAAGCGTGGTGGGCGAGGGGAGCCGCTTCTCGGTCGTCCTGCCCCTGGGGTGAGGTGCCCAGGCGTGGACAGGTGGGAGAGATGCACGGAATTCCAATGGGCTGACTGTGGGTGCCAAGGGTTTGGCAAGGGTGTGGGGCGGGGTTCGCCCCGCCAGGGTCCAGAGCGACTATCGAGCGATGAGTCGGGGGGAACCCCGACCTGCAGGCCGCGTGGGGACGAGATAAGCGCAGGGTGCGCTAACCTCTTCCCCCTCAGAGCCTGCCCAACCGCTCGGTCAACAGCCGGTAGAACCCGTCCCGGTCCACGCCGCCCATGAACATCGCGTTCGGCTCGCGGCCCGTCACGCGCCACCAGTCGGCGACGGTCATCCCGAGGGTGAGCTCGCCCTTCGTCTCGATCTCCACGTTGATGTGGCGGCCGGTGAAGAGCGAGGGCTCCAGAAGGTAGGCGATCACGCAGGGATCGTGCAGGGGGGCGCCCTCGCTGCCATACTTCGCCGTGTCGTAGCGTTCGAAGAAATCGGTCCAGGAGGCGACGGCATTGCCTACGGGGGTGCCGAGGGCGCGCATCTCTTCTACCCAGGCGCGCGAGGTCAGGGCCTTGTGGGTGACATCCAATGGCATCACCACCAGGGGCGCGCCGGATCTGAACACGATGTCAGCGGCTTCGGGATCGACATAGATGTTGAACTCGGCCGCGGGGGTGACGTTGCCACCCTCGAAACAGCCGCCGCCCATCAGGACGATCTCGGCCACGCGGGGGATGATGTCGGGGGCACGCTGGAAGGCAGTGGCGATGTTGGTCAGGGGGCCGAGGGGGCAGAGGGTGATGGTGCCCGCCGGGTGGGCGCGCAAGGTGTCGATGATGAAATCGACGGCGTGCTGCTCTTGCAGCGGATGGGTCGGTTCGGGCAGCGGGATGCCGTCGAGGCCGGTCTTGCCGTGGACATATTCGGCGGTGACGAGCTTGCGCTTCAGGGGCCGGTCGCAGCCGGCATGGACCGGCGTCCTGTGGCCCGACAGCTCGACGATCTGCCGGGCGTTCCGCTGGGTGAGCGCCAGCGGCACGTTTCCGGCGACGGCGGTCAGGCCGAGGACCTCGAGCTCGGGCGAGGCCAGCGCGAGCAGGATGGCGACGGCATCGTCCTGGCCGGGGTCGGTGTCGATGATGATCTTGCGGGTCATGGGCGGCTCCTTTGCCGCAGAATAAGCGGCACGGCGGGAAATTTGTCCAGATGGTCAGGAAATTTGGCGATGCGCCCTGGCCTGGCGGGTGTAGGCTGTCGGCGCGGCGGAGGAGGCTGGGCGATGGAGAAACTGGTCGGGACGACGAAGGGTCTGTTCGTGCTGAAGGACGGGCGGGTCGAAGGGCCGTTCTGCGAGGGCTGGCCGATCAATCATGCGATCGGCCGGGGTGGAGAGATCTGGGCGGCGGGCGGAAGCGGCTGGCACGGGGCCGGGATCTGGCGGCGGTCCGGCGGAACCTGGTCGGTTTCGAAGGGGCCGTTTCCGGGGGCAGAGCAGCTCTGGTCGCTGTGTTTCGACCGGGACCGGGTGCTGGCGGGATCCAAGCCGGCCTATCTGTATGAGAGCCGGGACGGGGGCGAGACCTGGGCCCGGCTGGATGCCCTGACCGATCAGCCGGGGGCGGATCAATGGATGCCGGGGGCGGCCGGGCTGACCTTGCACACGATCCTTGCCGACCAGAAGGGCGGGATCTGGGTGGGCATCTCGGCAGCGGGTGTATTCGAGAGCCGGGACGGCGGGCAGAGCTGGCAGCAGCGCAATCGCCGGGGCAACCGGGCCGGGCCCGCGGGGGCCCTGCCGCGCGACTGGGGCGACGGGGTGGAGTTCCGGGCCGAGGACGAGATCTTTTCCTGCGTCCACAACCTCGCCTTCGGGGCGGCAGAGGGGCTGATCTACATGCAGAACCATCAGGGGGTCTATCGGTCGCGCGACGGCGGGCAGGTCTGGGAGGAAGTGACCGAGGGGCTGCCGTCCACCTTCGGCTTCCCGGTGGCGGCGCATCCGGCAAAGCCGGGGGTGGCCTGGGTCTTTCCGCTGAACGGGGATTCCCTGGGGCGGTATCCGGTGGACGCCCGGGCGCTGGTCTGGAAGACGGAGGACGGGGGCGAGACCTGGGCGGGCAAGGGCAAGGGACTGCCCGAGCGGGACTGCTTCTTCACCGTGCTGCGGCAGGGCATGGCCTCATGCGATGGCGGGGTGGCGTTCGGCACGAATTCGGGGTCGGTGTTCCTGAGCCGGGATGAGGGCGAGAGCTGGGAAGAGGTCGCGCGGCACCTGCCGACGGTGCTGTCGGTAGAGTTCATGCAGTGACCCGTTCACAGCAGGCCGGGCAAGGGATGGGCATTCGCCTGATGGGTCGGTCGTGCGATGAAGCTGCCGGGTGGCCCGTTGACAGCCTCGCCGCCGGGCTCGACGACCGTCCGGCCTTCCCGCGCGGGTGGCGGAGCCAGGCTCTCGGCTGCGACTTCGGCAGCAGAGGGAATGCGCGCGGTCCCGGCACCAACAGCCGCCCCAGGCAGGGTCGGGCCCCGGCAGAGGGCAGCGCAAGGCCAGCATGGCGCGGGTCACTGTGGTGCAGGCGGGGGCGCTGTTGATGATGACCACCTGCAAGGGCGCGCCTGCCCTGCCGGTCAGCGCCAATGGAAAAGAGCGCGCCCTGCGGCGCGCTCTGACCGTTTCGGGGCGATGCCCGACCTGCGGGGGTGATCAGCCGTCGAAGTTCACCGTCTCCATGATCTTCAGGGCTGCGGCGCGGGCCTTGGCGATCTCGGCAAGCGGCGTCGGATCCGCGGTGAATTCGCCCCAGGAGGCGACCACCGCCGAGCGTTCCACGCCGGGCTTCACCGGATATTCGTTGTTGGTTTCGGCATAGATCCGCTGCGCCTCGTCGCCCGAGAGCCATTCCATGAACTTCAGCGCGTTTTCCTTGTTCGGGGCGGATTTGGTCATCGCCACGCCCGAGATGTTCAGGTGCGCCCCGCCGTTCTCGAAGGTCGGGAAGGTGACGGTCACCGCCTCGGCCGCCGCGCGCTGTTCGGGGTCGGCGAGCATCTGGCCGATGTAGTAGGTGTTGCCGATGGCGATGTCGCATTCGCCGGCCGCGATGGCCTTGACCTGGTCGCGGTCGCCGCCATCGGGCTTGCGGGCGAGGTTGGCCTTCAGCCCCTCGGCCCATTTCGTGGCGGCCTCTTCACCGTGATGCACGATGTAGGCGCCCAGCAGCGCGATGTTGTAGTCGTTCAGACCCGAGCGCGAGCAGATCCGCCCCTTCCACTTTTCGGAGGCGAGATCCTCGTAGGTGGTGATCTCGGCCGGGTCCACCCGGTCCTTCGAGGCATAGACGATGCGGGCGCGGGCGGTCAGGCCGAACCAATGGTCATCGGGGTCGCGCAGGTTTTCGGGGATGTTGGCCTCCAGCACCTCGGACTGCACGGGCTGGGTCACGCCGGCCTCGACGATCTGGATCAGGCGGGCGATGTCCACCGTCAGCACGAGATCGGCAGGCGAGCGGTCGCCCTCGGCCTGAAGCCGCTCGGCCATGCCCTTGTCCACGAAGGCCACGTTGACGGCGATGCCGGTTTCCGCGGTGAAGGCATCGACCAGCGGCTGGATCAGTTCGGGCTGGCGGTGGGAATAGACGTTGACCTCTTGTGCGACGAGCGGCGTCGAACAGGCCAGAAGCGCGAGAGCGGAAAGGCGAAACATGGTTGAGTCCTTTTGTAGGTTTATGGCGCGTTTAAAACCGACTGTTTTACTCGGGTCAATAGGCTGAGTGATTTTGTCGGCATTTACCGGCGCACTCAGGCGCCGAGCCGTGCCTTGTCCTCGGCCTTGTCCTCGGCCTTGGCGCGGTTCCACAGCGCGTCCATCTCGGCCAGGTCGCTGTCAGAGGGGCTGCGGCCGGTTTCGGCCAGCCAGTCCTCGATCCGGGCGAAGCGGCGGGCGAACTTGGCGTTGGCGGCGCGCAGCGCGGCCTCGGGGTCCACCTTCAGGTGGCGGGCGAGGTTGGCCATGACGAAGAGCAGATCGCCGATCTCTTCGGTCAGGGCATCGTGGGACAGGGTATCGCGCGCCTCGACCACCTCGCGGGCCTCCTCGACCAGCTTGTCCAGCACCTCGGCGGTCGAGGGCCAGTCAAAGCCGACGCGGGCGGCGCGGTTTTGCAGTTTCAGCGCGCGGGTCAGGGCGGGAAGCGAGGCGGCGACACCGTCGAGCGTGCGGGCGGATCCGCGCTCGCGGGCCTTCTGCGCCTCCCAGTCGCGGGTCTGCTGTTCGGCGGTCTTGTCGCGGCTTGCCGAGCCGAAGACATGCGGGTGGCGGGCGATCATCTTGTCCGAGATCGCGGCCACCACGTCGGCGAAGGTGAAATGCCCGGCCTCGGATGCCAATTGGGCATGATAGACCACCTGGAACAGCAGGTCGCCCAGTTCGCCCCTCAGCTCGCCCCAGGCCTGGCGCTCGATGGCATCGGCGACCTCGTGCGCCTCTTCCAGCGTGTAGGGGGCGATGGTGGCGAAGGTCTGCTCGATGTCCCAGGGGCAGCCGGTGGCGGGGTCGCGCAGGGCGGCCATGATGGCGAGAAGGCGGTCGATGCCGGAAGGGGGGAGAGTGTCGGTGGTCACGAAATGCCTGCGCCCGGAAGCTTGTCCGGGCGCAGTCTAGGGATTTCGGGCGCGGTGTCACGCCCGGTTCGCGGGCGGATCAGAAGTTGAAGCCAACGCGCAGGCTGAGGGTGTCGAGGTTGGCATCCGCGCTGGTGGTGGGCACCAGAGTGCCGTTGCCGGACAGGTCGCGGGTCATATACTCCAGCCCGATCGAGAAGCGGGAACTCACCATGAGTTCTGCGCCGAGACCGACGCCAAGCCCGTCGAGATCGAATTCCTCGCCGGGCGGTTCCACATAGTTCGCCTGCGAATAGGCAAGCACGCCGTAGAGCAGCGCCCGATTGACCGCAAAGCCTGCCCGTGCCTTGAGATCAAGGACATGCTCGATCTCGTCGTCGCCGCCGAAACCGGGGACGGCCGTCCCGGAAACGCCGCTGTAGGCCAGTTCCCCACCATATACGAACGAACCGCGCTGCCAGAGATATCCGGCATGGATCCCGGCAGCCGTGCCGTTGTCAAAATCGAACAGGCCGGTCGTGCTGAAGGTGATGTCGGCGGAGGTGCGCCCGTAGGACAGGCCGACATAGGGCCCGGACCAGTCATGCACCGGGGCCGGCGCCGGCGCGGCGGCGGGCACCGGGTCATCGGCGACCATCGTCGGACCACCGGCGAACATGGGGGTTCCCAGGGCTGCCAGGGTTGCTGCAAGCACCAATTTCTTCATCATCTGCTCTCCGCATTCGAAAATTCGTGCGTCAGCACAACATCGTTTCCGCATCTTCATTCCGGAAACCATCCCGCCCGAATCATGACGCCCCGGCATGCTGTCCTTTTGCAACAGCCTGTCGGGCAGGGCTGCATGGGCGCGCCGAGGGGCGGCAAGGTAGGGCTGTCCCTATCCTCGTGGCCCGGCGCATCGCGGGACGGTGCATTGCGGTCCGGCCGGATTTCGGATTTGATCAAAGGTTGCCGCAGACCCTGAAGGATCCGACATCATGCCCGTTCTGAACCGCATCGCCTCTTATGCCGAAGAGATGAAAGGCTGGCGGCGGCATCTGCACATGCATCCGGAACTGGCCTTCGCCTGTCACAACACGGCCGCCTGGATCGCAGAGCGGCTGCGCGAGATCGGGGCGGACGAGATCCACGAGGGGATCGCGCAGACGGGGATCGTCGCGCTGATCCGGGGCAGGGCGCCCGGGCCGGTGATCGGGCTGCGCGCCGACATGGACGCGCTGCCGATCGAGGAGATGACGGGTGCCCCGCATGCGAGCGTCGAGAAGGGCAAGATGCATGCCTGCGGGCATGACGGGCATGTGACGATGCTGCTGGGCGCGGCAAAGTATCTGGCCGAGACGCGGAACTTCGCCGGCACCGTGGCGCTGATCTTCCAGCCGGCCGAGGAAGATGGCGGCGGCGGGCAGGTCATGGTGCAGGAAGGGATCATGGACCGTTTCGGGATCGGGCAGGTCTATGGCATCCACAACGCGCCGAACATTCCCTTCGGCCACTTCCAGACCACGCCCGGCCCGCTGATGGCCAGCGTCGATACGGCCGTGGTCAAGGTCACGGGGAAGGGGGGCCACGGGGCCACGCCGCATGAATGCGTCGATCCGGTGGTGGCCATCGTCGGCATGGTGCAGGCGGTGCAGACGATCATCCCGCGCAACGTCCATGCGCTGGACGAGGCGGTGATCTCGGTCACGATGATCCATGCCGGGACGGCCTCGAACATCATTCCCGAGGACGGCATGTTCGCCGCCACCATCCGCTGCTTCAAGCCGGATGTCCGGGCGCTTCTGAAGAAGCGGTTCTTCGAGATCGTCGAGGGCCATGCCGCGGCCTATGGCGTGACGGCCGAGATCACCTACGACTGGGGCTATCCGGCAACGATCAACCACGAGGACGAGGCCGAGTTCGCCGCCGAGGTCGCGCGCGAGGTTGCGGGCACCGAGGCGGTGGATGCGCGCGCAAGCCGCGAGATGGGGTCCGAGGATTTCAGCTACATGCTGGAGGCGCGGCCGGGGGCCTATCTGTTCCTCGGCACCGGCCCGGGGGCGGGGCTGCACCATCCCGCCTAC
>JBKBRG010000071.1:0-9002 GCA_046292325.1 Tabrizicola sp. | reverse complement strand
CGTTCTGCGCGGGCAAGCAACAGGTGCTGGTGATCGAGGAAGGCCAGCCCGAGTTCATCGAGCAGCAGCTGACCACCTTCCTCTATCGCGCCGGTTCCAGCGTGCAGCTGCGCGGCAAGGGCATCCTGCCGATGGCGGGGGAATACACCGGGCAGGTGATGCTGGACGGGATCGCGGCTTTCCTGAAGGAGGCCGCGCCGCAGATGCTGCCGGCGCTGGTCCGCGCGCCGAACGCGGACCAGCCGAAGATCCCGGACCTGACAAGGACGGTCCCGATCCGCCCGCCGGGGTTCTGCACCGGCTGCCCGGAACGCCCGATCTTCGCGGCGATGAAGCTGGTGCAGAAGGAAACCGGCAAGCTGCAGATCTCCGCGGACATCGGCTGCCATCTGTTCGGCTCGCTGCCGCCGTTCGAGATCGGCGGGGCGACGATGGGCTATGGCCTGGGTCCGGCAGCCAATGCCGCCTTCGACGGCGGGGGCGAACGGCGGCCGGTCTCGATCATCGGGGACGGCGGGTTCTGGCACAACGGGCTCTCGTCCAGCTTCACCAACATGGCGTTCAACAGGTCGGACGGCGTGGCGGTGATCGTGGACAACTACTATTCGGCGGCGACCGGCGGGCAGGACATCATGTCAAGCCGTGCCGACAACCCGACCAAGGCCACCGGGCACCCGATCGCCAAGGCGCTGAAGGGCATAGGGATCGACTGGGTGCGGCAGGTGGACCGGACCTATGACGTGGGCCGGATGCGCGACGTGCTGCGCGAGGCGCTGACCACGGACAGGCCCGGCCCCAAGGTCATCGTCGCCTCGAGCGAGTGCATGCTGAACCGCCAGCGGCGCGAAAGGCCGCTGGCGCAGAAGGCAATCCGCGAGGGCCGGAGGGTCGAGGCCCCACGCTTTGGCGTGGACGAGGATGTCTGCACCGGAGACCACGCCTGCATGCGGCTTTCGGGCTGCCCGTCGCTGTCCCTGAAGAAGCTGGACGATCCCCTGCGCGACGATCCGGTGGCCTCGATCGACCAGAGCTGCGTCGGCTGCGGCAACTGCGGCGAGGTGGCGGATGCGGCGGTTCTCTGCCCCTCGTTCTACCGCGCCGACGTGGTGCACAACCCGTCGAAACGGGAGAAGCGGATGGCGGCCTTCCGGGCGCGGGTCATCGGGTGGCTGCAATCCCGCCGCGCCGCGCGGCGGCTGGATTTCGGGGGCGCGGCATGACGCGGGAAGCCCCCCACCCCCTGTCTCGCCCACAAGGCGGGAGGGAGGCGCCCGACCCGCGCCTTTCCGGGATCATCAAGCTGGCGATCCTGGCGGTGGGCGGCCAGGGCGGCGGCGTGCTGACCGGCTGGATCGAGGATGTGGCCCGCGCGCAAGGCCATGCCGCACAGGCGACCAGTGTGGCGGGCGTGTCGCAGCGCACCGGCGCGACGGTCTATTACGTCGAGATGGCCCCGCATCGGCCCGGCGAGCCGGTCCCGGTGTTTGCGCTGATGCCCGCGCCGGGCGACGTGGACATCATGATCGCCGCCGAGATGATGGAGGCCGGTCGCGCCATCATCCGTGGTTTCGTCACGCCGGACCGGACCACGCTGATCACCTCGACCCACCGCGCGCTGGCGGTGTCGGAAAAGATGGTGCCGGGCGACGGCATCGCCTCGTCCGAAGAGGTGATGGCCGCCGCCGAGGTCGCGGCGCGCCGGGTCATCGCGGCGGATTTCGAGGCCCTCGCGGTGCGGAACGGGTCGGTGATCTCGGCCTCGCTTCTGGGGGCGCTGGCGGGGGCGGCGGTGCTGCCCTTCCCGCGCGAGGCCTTCGAGGCGGCGATCCGGGCGGGCGGCAAGGGGACAGAGGCCTCGCTGAGGGCCTTCGCGGCGGCCTTCGAGGTGGCGGCGAACCCGGCAGCACCGGCGGCCCCGGTCGCCCGGGGCCGGCCGGAGGCCAGGGTGCAGGGCCCCGCCCGCCTGGTGGCGGAATGGGAAAGGCTTGCCGCCCGGATCGCCGCGCTTCCCGCCCCCGTGGCCGAACTGGCGTTGCCGGGTCTGCGCAAGGTCGTGGACTTTCAGGATCTGCGCTACGGGGCCGAGTATCTGGATCGGCTGGCCGGTGTTCTTGCGCAGGACGATGCCGGCCACGGCTGGGAGCTGTCGCGCGAGGCGGCGAAATACATTGCCAATGCCATGGCGTATGATGACGTGATCCGCGTCGCGGACCTGAAGACCCGCGCACGCCGCTTCGACCGCATCCGCAGCGAGATGGGGGTGACGGAGACGAACGTCCTGAAGCTGACCGAGTTCTTCCACCCCCGCGCGGCCGAGATCGTCGGCATGTTCCCCGCCCGCCTGGGCGCGCGGCTGCTGGCCGATCCGAGATGGATGGCCCGTCTGACCCGCTGGTTCGACAAGGGCCGCCGCCTGCGCACCGACGGCCTGCCCGGCTTCGTGACCCTGCACGTCCTGGGCGGGATGAGGGGCTGGCGCCGCCGGACGCTGCGCCACGCGCAGGAAGTGGCGCATCTGGCGCATTGGCTGGACACGGCTCTGGCCCAGGTGCCGCGCAACTATGCGCTGGCGGTCGAGCTGGTCCGCTGCCGCCGCCTGATCAAGGGCTATTCGGACACCCACGCCCGGGGCCAGTCCAAGTTCGACAGGGTGCTGGCCGCCACCGCCCGCATCGCTTCGCGCGAGGATGCGGCCGACTGGTGCCGCCGCCTGCGCGAGGCCGCGTTGCAGGATGAGGAGGGCAAGGCGCTCGACGGCGCGATCCGCACCATCGAGAGTTTCGCCTGACCGCCGGACCTTGCCCGGTCACGCCGGTTCCGTCAGCGCTTCGGCCTGCAAGCCGGCGATATGGTTCCAGATCACCGCTTCGGCCGGCCCGTGCGCCCCTTTCAGCCGCAAGGCACGGACCGACAGGGGGCAGTGGGGCAGGATGTCCGAGACATCGGCGAGGCGCCCCTGCGCAAGGCCCAGCCGCGCGAGCGTCTCGGGAACCCAGGCCACCGCCACCCCCGCTGCCGCCATTTCCAGCGCGGCCATCGTCAGCGCCGTCTCGGCCCTGGGCAGGGCAAGCGTGCCGGGATCGAGCGCCGGCAGGATCCTTTCGGTCATAACCGTTCCGAAAAAGACCTCGGGCGGATAGGCGACGAAGGGAAGCTCGGCCTGCGCGCCCGATGTCAGGATCCGGGCCTCTTCGGGGCGCAGGACCGGGATCAGACGGTCCGGCCAGAGGTCGAGGCTTTCCAGATACTCCCCCGGAAGCGGCCCCTGATCCGGCAGGCTGTAGACGATGGCCAGGTCCGCGTTCCGCGACAGCAGCAACCCGTGACATTCGTCCAGATTGGCCGAGCGCAGCCGGACATAGACCTCATGCCCGCTGTCGCCGATGCTTTGGACGATGCGCGGCGCCAGGGACGTGGTCAGCGAGTGCTGGCTGGCGATGACGATGCGGTTCGAGGCGACCCGGTCGCCCCGTCGCAGGTCGGTCACCAGCTGGCGCAGGGCGCTGGCGATCTGCTCGATCTGGGCGGATTGCGCCAGCGTGGTGGGGCGCAACTGCACCGGCTTGCGGCTGCGGTCGAAGAGCGGCACGCCGACATAATCCTCGATCTGCCGGATCCGGCGCGAGAAGGCCGATTGCGTCAGGTTCCGCCGTTCCGCCGCGCCGCTGAACGACCCGGTCTGCGCGATGGCAAGGATGTCTTCCAGCCATTCCAGCCGCATTGCACACCCGTGACTTGCAATTCCTGCAAGATATTCGGTCAATTTCGCATTTGCAATTGGCTTTGTCCTGTCCAAATCTTGGCTTTTGCAAGTTATCCAGGGACTCGATCCATGCATCTTTCCCGGTTCCCGCGCATCTTCCTGGCGCATCTGCCCACGCCGCTGGAGCGGCTGGACCGGCTGACGAAAGAGCTGGGCGGGCCCGAGATCTGGATCAAGCGCGACGACTGCACCGGGCTCTCGACCGGCGGCAACAAGACCCGCAAGCTCGAATTCCTGATCGCCGAGGCCGAGGCGCAAGGCGCGGATACCGTCATCACGCAAGGCGCCACCCAGTCGAACCACGCCCGCCAGACGGCGGCCTTCGCGGCCAGGCGGGGTCTTGCCTGCCATATCCTTCTGGAGGACCGGACCGGATCGAACGATCCGAACTACAACACCAACGGCAACGTGCTTCTGGATCATCTCCACGGTGCCACCACCTCGCGCCGGGCAGGCGGGGTGGACATGGCGGCCGAGATGGAGGCGCTGGCCGACCGCCTGCGGGCCGAGGGCCGCAGACCCTATGTCATTCCGGGCGGCGGATCGAACCCCACGGGTGCGCTGGGCTATGTCAACTGCGCCTTCGAGCTGGTCGGGCAGGCCAACGACAGGGGCCTGGTCATCGACCAGATCGTGACGGCCACCGGCAGCGCAGGCACGCAGGCGGGGCTGGTCACCGGGCTGAAGGCGCTGAATGCAGGGATTCCGCTTCTGGGCATCGGGGTGCGGGCGCCGAAGGAGAAACAGGAGGAAAACGTCTTTGCCCTGGCGCAGAAGACCGCCGCGAAGCTGGGCTGCCCGGGCGTCGTCTCGCGCAGCGATGTGGTGGCGAATTGCGACTATGTCGGCCAGGGCTACGGCATCCCGCGCGCCGACACGCTGGAGGCGATCGCCATGTTCGCGCAGCTGGAGGGGATCCTTCTGGACCCGGTCTATTCCGGCAAGGGTGCGGCGGGGCTGATCGACCTGGTCCGCAAGGGGCAGTTCCGCAAGGGGCAGCGCGTGGTCTTCCTGCACACCGGGGGCGCAGCGGGTCTGTTCGGCTATGACGCGGTCTTCGCCGAGGCGCGCCGCGCACTGGAGGTGTGATGCGCCGGGTCGGCATCCTTGGCGGCATGGGGCCGCAGGCGACGATCCTTCTGATGCAGAAGGTTCTCGATGCCACGCCCGCCGCCGACGATGCCGACCACATCCCGCTGATCGTGGACCAGAACCCCCTCGTCCCCTCGCGCATCCGCCGCCTGATCGAGGGGACGGGCGACGACCCGGCCCCGGTGCTGGCCGAGATGGCGCGCCGTCTGGTCGCGGCGGGGGCCGAGGCGCTGGCCATGCCCTGCAACACCGCCCATCACTATGCGCCGGACATCCAGGCGGCCGCCCCCGTGCCGTTCCTGGACATGGTTTCGCTGTCGGTCGAGAAAGCGGCAGAGCTGGCCCGCGACGATGGAAGCGTGGGCATCCTCGCCTCGCCCGCCGTTCGCCGGATCGGCCTGTTCGACGCACGGCTGGACCGGCTGGGGATCGCGGCGCTCTATCCCGGGGATGAGGACGCGCTTCTGGCCGCGATCCGGCGGATCAAGGCCGGGGGGCCGGGGCCCGAGAGCGCAGAAGCGGTCCGGGCGGCTTCGGATGCGCTCTTGCGGCGGGGGGCAAGGGTGCAGATGATTGCCTGCACCGAGTTCTCTCTGCTGACCGGGCCGCTGGCCGAGGGGGCGAAGGGCTTCGACACGCTGGATGTCCTGGTGACGGCCATCCGGGACTTTGCGACTGCGGGACAGACAAGACGCGGACCATAACGACAGAAAAGACCAACAGAGGAGACGAAGATGAGCCTGAAACCGAAGCATTTCCTTCTGGGCGCTGCTGCGACGGCGCTGATGGCGGGCCATGCGCTTGCCGAGAAGATCATCATCGGCCATTTCGGCAACCCCACGCCGATGCAGCTTCTGTCCACTTCGGACGAGCTGGCCCAGGCGACGGGCTGGGAGATCGAGTGGCGCAAGTTCGATGCCGGGACGGACGTGATCGCGGCCATGGCCTCGGGCGACGTGGTGCTGTCCGAGCTTGGCTCCTCGCCGATCGCGATCGGAACCAGTTCCGGCCTCGAGATCGAGCTGATCGCCTATTCCGACGTGATCGGCAAGGCAGAGTCGCTGATCGCCCGCGAAGGCTCGGGCATCGCCTCGGTCGCGGACCTGAAGGGCAAGACGGTGGGGGTGCCGATCGGATCGACCGCGCATTATTCGCTGATGGGCGCACTTCAGCACGAGGGTCTGGCCGAGACGGATGTGAACATCGTCGGCATGAAGCCCGACGACATCGCAGCCGCCTGGGGACAGGGCACCATCGACGCGGCCTGGATCTGGCAGCCGGTGCAGTCCGAGATCCTCAAGACCGGGACGCTGGTCATCGGCGCGGACCAGACCGCGGAATGGGGGTTCCCGACCTATGACGGCTGGGTGGTGAACAAGGCCTTCGCCGAGGCGAACCCCGACAAGATCGTCGCCTTCGTGCAGGCGGTGGACAAGGTCAACGCCATGTATCTGGCCGATCCGGCGGCCTGGACGGCGGACAGCGAGCCCGTGAAGGCGCTTGCCGCCGCAACGGGGGCCGACCCGGCGCAGGTCCCCGGGATCCTGGAAGGCTTCACCTTCCTGCCGATGGCAGAGCAGACCGGCGAGGCCTGGCTGGCCGGCGCCGCGCCCAAGATCAAGACCACGGCCGATTTCCTGGTCAAGGCGGGCCGGATCGACGCGGCGCTGGATGACTACAGCGCCTTCGTGAATCCGACCTACGCCGCCAAGGCCGCAGGCCAGTGATCGACCCTGCCGCCCGGTCCAACCCGGTCCGGGCGGCTTTCCCATCCTGGAAGGACCGGCCTTGAGCCTGAACATCGACAAGGTCTCGGTGATCTACCCGGCCGCCGACGGGCGCCCGCCGGTCGCGGCGCTCAGCGAGATCGACCTGACCATTGCCGAAGGCGAGTTCGTCGTCGCGCTCGGGGCCTCGGGGTGCGGGAAGTCCACGCTGTTGAACCTGATCGCGGGGTTCCTGTCGCCATCGACCGGCAGCCTGACCCTGGACGGCCAGACGGTGCTGGGCCCCGGGGCCGACCGGGCGGTGGTGTTCCAGAAGCACGCGCTGCTGCCCTGGCTGAACGTGATCGACAACGTCGCCTTCGGCCTGCAGATCCAGGGGGTTGCGAAAGAGACCCGCCACCGGATCGCGGACCAGTTCATCCGGCTTCTGGGCCTTGACGGCTTTCAGAACTCGCCGGTCTACAAGCTGTCGGGCGGCATGCAGCAGCGGGTCGGCATTGCCCGTGCCCTGACCTGCGACCCGAAGATCCTTCTGATGGATGAACCCCTGGGCGCGCTGGACGCGCTGACGCGCGAAAAGGCGCAGGAGCTGATCCTGAAGATCTGGGGCGAGACGCGGAAATCCGTGTTCTTCATCACCCACAGCGTCGAGGAGGCGCTGTTCATGGGCACCAGGCTGATCGTGATGTCTCCGCGCCCCGGCCGCATCACCCATCGCTTCGACCTGCCGTTCTCGCGCCAGTTCCAGGGCGGCACCCCCGCGCGGAAGGTCAAGGCCTCGCCCGAGTTCATCGCGCTGCGCGAGCAGGTCCTGAACATCATCTTCGCCGACGAGGAGGGACTGGAATGACCGACATGCCGCCTGCGAGGTCCGCCGGTCTCCGGGCCCGCCTTTCCCGCGCCCGCCCCACCAGGCCCGGCGAGATCTATGGCGTCCCGGGTCAGGGCAACACCTTCTGGCTCTCTGTCGCCTCGGTTGCGGTCATGCTGTTCGTCTGGTGGCTGGTCACCGCGCTGGGGCTGGTGAAGCCGCTGTTCGTGCCCTCGCCGCAATCGGTTCTGGCCAAGTTCGTGCAGATCTGGAACCAGGGCTTCACCAACACGCCCTTCGTGGAACATGTCGCCATCTCGACCTTCCGGGTGTTCAGCGCCTTCCTGCTGGCCTGCCTGATCGGCCTGCCGCTGGGCCTGGCCATGGGGATGAGCCCCGTGATGCGCGGCATCTTCGATCCGCCGATCGAGTTCTACCGCCCGATCCCGCCGCTCGCCTATCTGCCGCTGATGATCATCTGGTTCGGCATCGACGAGACCTCGAAGATCCTTCTGATCTTCCTGTCGGTCTTTGCGCCCATCGTGCTGGGGGCCCGGTCGGGCGTGAAATCGGCGGCCATCGAGCAGATCCACGCCGCCTATTCCTTCGGCGCGACCCGCTGGCAGGTCATGCGGCATGTGATCCTGCCCTCGGCCATGCCCGAGATCCTGACGGCAATGCGCGTCGGCATCGGCTTTGGCTGGACGACCCTTGTCGCGGCCGAGATGGTCGCCGCGACCAAGGGGCTGGGCTACATGGTCCTGTCCGCCAGCCAGTTCCTGCAAACCTCGGTCGTCATCATGGGGATCTTCGTGATCGCCATCATCGCCTTCGCCTTCGACCTTTTCATGCGTTTCCTCGAACGCCGCCTGGTGCCCTGGAAGGGCCGGATGTGACCGCGATGATCTACCTGAAAAAAGCCGTTGCCACGCCCGAGACCGACAGCCAGGACGTGCGCGACCTGGTGCAGGTCATGCTGGCCCGCATCGCGATCGAAGGCGAGGCGGCGGTGCGCGACTACTCTCGCACCTTCGACAAATGGGAGGGTGACCTGATCGTCAGCCGCGCGACGCTGGACGCGGCGGCGGCGCAGGTGCCCGAGCGGCTGAAGGACGACATCCGTTTCGCCCACGCCAACATCCGCCGCTTTGCCGAGGCGCAGAAGGCCACCCTTTCGGATTTCGCGGTGGAGATCCTGCCGGGCCTGGTGGCGGGGCAGAGGCAGATCCCGGTCTCGGCGGCGGGCTGCTATGTTCCGGGCGGGCGCTACAGCC
This sequence comes from Tabrizicola sp., assembly GCA_046292325.1. Classification (GTDB taxonomy): domain Bacteria; phylum Pseudomonadota; class Alphaproteobacteria; order Rhodobacterales; family Rhodobacteraceae; genus Tabrizicola. The sequence continues at coordinate 335 of JBKBRG010000071.1, read as the reverse complement.
ATGTGGCCAGCGCGATCATGACCATCACCACGGCCAAGGTCGCGGGCGTGCCCCATATTACCGCCTGCTCTCCGCCCCGCCCCGGCATCGGCATCCCGCCCGCAATCCTTTACGCGATGGATCTCTGCGGCGCAGACGTGATCCTGAACCTTGGCGGAGTGCAGGGCGTGGCCGCAATGGCGCATGGCCATTTCGGGCTGCCGAAGGCGGACATCCTGGTCGGCCCCGGCAACCAGTATGTCGCCGAGGCGAAGCGGATGCTGTTCGGCCTGGTCGGCATCGACATGTTCGCGGGCCCGACCGACAGCATGGTCGTGGCCGACGGCAGCGCCGAC
>JBKBRG010000070.1:0-9017 GCA_046292325.1 Tabrizicola sp. | reverse complement strand
CGCCCGCGCGGCCGGGCCAACGCGCCAGTTCCATGGCAAGCCGAGGTCGGCCTCGGCGATGGGCAGCGAGGCCAGCGTTGCGTCCAGTACAACGACCCGCGCACCAGCCGGGGCCGGGTTGCCCATGGCATGTTCCGTTCCGCGCAGGCCGCGCAGGAGGCGGGTCAGGCGATAACGGCCGGGTGCGATCAGTTCAGCCTGACCAGCCTGCACGATCTCCCATTGGCCAGCGGCGGCCTCGACTGCCAGCGCATTGGCCCCGCCGAAGAGTGCGACGTCCGTCACGCTTTCCAGCGTCCCGGACAGGAGATCGACCACCAGCGCATTGCCGAGGTCAAAGCGCGAGGTCGGCCCCGGAAAGAAGTCGAAGGCCAGCGTCCCGATCCGCGCCCGACTGCCGAAGGTGGTCAGGAGGTTGAACCCATCCGTCGAGGCGCTGCGGAAGACGGCGATCTCACCCGGCCAAGGGGTGGCATGGGCCGCGATCAGGGGGCGATGGGCAGGTTGGTCTTCGCTGATCTGCGGAAGGTCCAGCATGACCACCTCGGGCATGCCGAAGACGACGGGGCTCGAAAGCGAAGCCGGGCGGGGATTGCCGGGCGGCAGGTCATAGGCGGCCCGGTCCTGGCGCACCGCCTCGATGCCACGCGCCTCGGCATCGGCGACGGATACCAGCCGGAATTCCACCTCTCGGCTATCATGCGCCAGCCGGATTACGTCGGCGGGATCGAGATCGAGCCGAGAGGGCGGAAGGCGGAAGGTCGCGCTTTCCCGGCCGATCCAGGCTTCCATCAGTGCGCGGCGGCAGCGGCGCTCGGCCTCCTCGGGCGGGATCGCCGTCGGGAAGGCCTCGGAAGCGATGCGCGTCGTATCTACTGTGATACGGCGCGCTTCCACCAGCGCAGCGTCATAGTCTTCATCCGCCCGAGCGACCTGCCACTTCAGCGCCTGCGGCAGCTCGGTCTCCTGGCCGCGCGTCAGCTCCAGCACGTCGCCCTCGCGGGCGGCCACCAGATCGTCGAGTGAGAGGGTGGCGACGGAGGCCCGGCCGCGCATGATGAAGCGGATCACGCCCTCGGTCTCGACCGCGTCGAAGCCGAAGTGGCGCGACAGCGTGGTGATCGAGGCGCGCGGGCTTTCGAGCGCCGTGATGGCGTAACCCTCGACCGCGCCCCAAAGCCCGGTGACATCGATCCGGGACTCGCCCAGCCCGGCGCGCAGGCAGAGGTTCCGGACGAGTGCCGCCAGCGACACCGCCCCGAGCCGCCCGGTCAGCCAGTGGCCGAGCCGCCAGTTCGCGCCGTCCGTCCAGACGTCGGTCAGCGCCGGAAAGAACGGGTACGGCCGCGCGTCCCAGGTCCAGGCGGCGCATTCGGGCACATGCACCATCCGGCCGCCATAGACCGAGGACAGCGGGTTATTCGCGGCCTCGCCCCACCAGAGATAGGTCGCCTCGAGATAGGCGCGCTGGATGGCGTCATCGCGCCAGCCCCGCGAAAAATGCGGCGTGAAGCTCTCGGACGACTTGGGATCGAAGAAGACGTTCGGCTGGTTGGTGCCCCGGTCGATGGCGGGACAGCCGAGCTCGGTGAACCAGATCGGCTTCGATTGCGGCGCCCACGCCGTCGGCGTCGCGCTCTCGACGCCTCCGGGACGGTCGTAGTGCGGGTTCGACCACCAGGCGCGCAGATCCTTGTAGCGGAAGACCCATGGCTTGCCAGCGGCGCCGTCCGTGATCGGGGTGCGGACCTGCGCGATGCGATCCGCCGCGCTGGCATAAAACCAGTCGAAGCCTTCGCCGCCCGCGATGTTCCCCTGCAGGTAGGCGCGGTCGTAGATCGCGGGCCAGCCTTCAGCCGCGTCCGCATGCTCGAACCCGTCGCGCCAGTCCGACAGCGGCATGTAGTTGTCGATGCCGACGAAGTCGATCTCCGGATCGGCCCAGAGCGGATCGAGGTGAAAGAACACGTCGCCCGAGCCGTCACCCGGCTGGTGCCTAAAATACTCGCTCCAGTCCGCCGCGTATCCGATCTTCGTCCCGGCACCGAGGATCGAGCGGACATCCGCGAGCAGGTCCCGATAGGCCTGCACCGCCGGATAGCTGCTGGCGCCCGAGCGGATCGTCGTGAGCCCGGGCATCTCGGTCCCGATCAGGAAGGCGTCGACCCCGCCCGCCGCCGCGCAGAGATACGCGTAGTGCAGCACCATGCGGCGCAGGCCCCAGTCGCCGGGCGTGCCTGTCCACGAAACCGACTGACCCGAGACGCTGAAGCTGGCAGGCGTGGCCGATCCGAACAGCGCCGCGACCTGGCTTGCGGCCGTGGCGGTCTTGTCCACGGTCCCTGCGAAGCCCGCAGCCGGAGAACAGGTGATCCGCCCGCGCCAGGGGAAAGCGGGCTGACCGGTCTCGACGGCGTTGTCGGAATACGGGTTCGGCAGCGTGTTGCCGGGCGGCACGTCCATCAGGATGAAGGGATAGAAGGTCACCCGCAGTCCGCGCGCCTTCATCTCGCGGATCGCCTGCACCACCGCGAAGTCGGCGGGAGTGCCGCCATAGACCGGACGGTCTTCGCTGTCGCGGCTCACGAGATGCGCCGCGGTGCGGCCCACCCCGTTCACCGACCAGAACCGCGGGCTGGTTGCCTTCGCGGCCACCTCGACGCCCGGACGCACCTGGCAGTTGCCCGCGCGCAGATCGTTGCCGAACCAGGCGACGACAAGGCTGACGCTCTCGACGGCCGGGGCCATGGCTTGCAGCCGATCGAGGGCCACGACGATATCGGCCTCGTCGGGCAGCGCGTTCAGGTTCTCGGCCGCGGTCGCGCCGCCGAAGCCGCCCGCGGTCTTGCGGACAGCTTCGGTCGCATAGGTGAACTCGCCCGAGGCGGGGATCATGGTCACGGCCTTGACCAGCCCCTCGGCGGTGTCGGGATCCGCGAGGGGCCGGAACACCTCGAAGCTGAGCTGCGGCAGGCGGTTGCCGTAGGTCGAGAGCGCCAGTTCCTCGAAGACGACATAGGCGGTGCCGCGATAGGCCGGGGTGCTGGCGGCGCCCATCTTCGCCGAGATGAACGGGTCGGCCGTCTGGGTCTCGTTCCCCGGATACCAGCGCCAGGTGATACCGGTCATGTCGAGCGGCTTGCCATCAGCCCAGATGCGGCCGATGCCGGTGATCGGGCCCTCGCAGAGCGCCACGGCGAAGCTGGCGTAGTAGAGATACTCGGTCGTCCTGACTTTGCCGCCCCCGCCCTTGCCGCCTCCTTGGGTGGTGGTTCTGGTCTCCTCGCGGAAGTCGGTGGCCCAGATGATGTTGCCGCCGATGCGCATGCGGCCGTAGAGGCGCGGGATGATGGCACCTTCCGTTGCCGAAGTGATGCGCAAGCTGTCGAGACGCTGGCCCTCGATCTTCTGCGCAGGCGCCAGCGAGGACACGATCCAGCTGTCCACCACCGAACCGATGGTCGATCCGATGAAACCGCCGATGACGGCGCCAGAGAAGCCGAGGATCGCGCCGCCAAAGGCCCCGCCGATGGCGGAGCCGACGGCACCGAGGACAAGCGTGGCCATTGCAGAAACTCAGGGTCCGAAGGGTTGGGAAGTCAGCGTGCGGGGAACTGGAAGGCGAAGGCGATGCGGCGGCGCCACGTCGGGGTGAGCGGTTCCTCGATGACGCCCAGCCGCTCGTAGGCGTGGAGGAAGGTCTCGGGTCCGGTGAGGATGCCGACATGCTTGGCGATTGCGCGGGGCATCATCCGGAACAGGATCATCGCACCGGGTGGGGCGTCGGACGGTGCGATCTCCGGCATCATCGCCCGCGCCCCGTCAGCCAGCACCTCGCGCGGGCCGGTCTCGCCCCAGTCGCGGCTGTAGGGCGGGATCGGAAAAGGCTCCGGCCCGACCAATTCGCGCCAGACACCCCGCGCGAGGCCGAGGCAGTCGCAGCCGACCCCGCGCAGGCTGGCCTGGTCGTGGTAGGGCGTGCCAAGCCACGACCGCGCGACGGCGACGACGCGCGCGGGATCGGCGGTCAGGGCTGTCGCGGTCAAAGCACCGCCCCCTCATGGCCACCATCCTTCGTTGCATAGCGAAGGACTGCGTCCTGGCCCGGGATGTGCGGGAACCCCCGGAAGTTGGCGACATTGGCGAACTTCCCGCTGCAGGTCGCGATCCGCTTGTCGCAGCCCGCCCGGACAATGAAGGTGTCTGTCGCCGTGATCGGGCGCACCGGAGCTTCGAGCAGAGTCAGGATCGCCAGGCTGCCGACGATGTCATGCGACAGCACCTCGACCATCCGCCCGGCATTCGCACCTGTCGACCATTCGACGAGGCCGAAGGCAAACCAGCCCGCCGCGAATGTGCTGAGGCCCGAAGCCGTGAAGGCCCGATCCCGCAGCACATCGATCACCGCGCCGGTCCCCTTGAAGGCCGGGGCCTCGAGGTTCACGCCGCAGCGCGCATCGCCCAGCGCGGCATCGCAACTGGCCTGAAACGTCCGCCCGACCGTCTGGCCAAGGACATGGGCCAGCGATCGGACCTCGGCGACGAAGGCCAGCCGCCCGCGCCGGATCTGGCCGATGGCCCCGCGCCGAAGGAGTACGCGCTGCGCCGGAGCCGACCAATTCACCCGCCAGACCTCGACCGACGCATTGTCCCATCGGCCATCGAGGATGTCGGTCTCGGTGATCCGGTCGGACGACAGCACGCCTTGCGCGTCCTGCGCGTCCACCGACAGATCGGATCCCGACCGGACCTCGGAGGCGGTCAGCCCACTTTCCGGCTCGAACGCGGTCCCGTCGAACGACAGTGTCCGGTCGTGATCGGTGAAGCCGAAGGTCACGCCATCGGCGCGGGTGATGCGCCAGCACCAGGCCAGCGTCGTCGTGCCTTCGTCCAGATGGGCCTGCAGCGCGGGCGGGAGGGACTTCACTTCCGCCCCCAGCCGCGCCAGAGCGCGAGCGAGGCCAGCGCCGAGGACACGACACCACCGACCGCGCCGGTCAGGGCGTAGAGGTTGAAAGGTCTGAGGTCGAAGGTTCCCGTCGCCAGGTCGAAATCCGCCAGCCCCGCCATGGCAAGGCCGGAGGCGACGAGGCAGGCGAGATAGACGAGGCCGCGGGCAAAGGTCCAGTTCATGTCGTTTCCTTTCCGGTGAAGAGGCTGGCAAGTCGCTGCCACCATCTGGGCGCGGTGGTGGATTGGGCGGGTGGCGGCATTGGCGTGCCGGTCGGGCGCAGCAGTGCCAGCGCCTCGGCCTCGCTGAGCCGACGGATCGGTCGCGAGAAATCGACCTTGCCGTTGCGGTCGACCGACCAGACCGGGATGGAGCCAGTCGGGTAGATGCCCCTGGCGAAGAGATCGCGCTCGGCCTCCCGCCGGGGCCGGATCGCGGCGGGGCGCAGCCAGCCCATGAAGGCCACTGCGGCCGCCGCGCGGTTGCCTGCGTTCAGGTGGCGCGTCAGCGCAGCCTTGGCGATGCCACCTGTGTTGTAGTGGAAGCTGACCAGTGCGTCGAACTCGTGCGGTTCCAGCGGCACCTTCACCGCGCGCAGCACCTCGGCCTCGTAGGCCGCGAGGTCGGTGCGGAAGAGCTGGAACGCCTCGCGGATCCCGGCCTGTGTGTCGCTGAGCATGCCGCGCGGCATCCGCGCCGGATCGGGCGGACCAGCGGCGGCGGTGTGGCCGATGCCAAAGGTCCAGACGTCCTTCACATCGAGATAGGGTCCGGGCACGACGCCTTCGTGCCGGATCAGGGCAAGAAGCCCACGGTCGGTGGTCTGCATGGCGGTAGTCCTTTGGGGAATTCAGGGAGCGTCGTGTCGGCGTTCGAGCGCGGCGGTCAGGGCTTCGATCCGGGCGAGGATGTTGGCGATCCGCTCGTCGATGACGGCGATGCGGCGGTCAGCCTCCACCACCTGGTTGTGGTAGAGCGGCGAGGCAGAGAGAAGTTCGGCCACCCGCGCCTCGAGCGAGGTCAGCCGGGGGTTCTGCGTGCCCGCCCACCAGATCGCCGCCCCACCCTGCGCCGAAAGCGCGAGGGCAAGGCTCAGGTAGGCGGCCAGTGCGCCCATGCGCACGGTCGTGGGTTCGGACATGGGATCGGTCCTTCAGAGGCGGAGTTCGATGAGGGGGATCGAGGTGATCGAGCCCAGGCGTTCGAGGTCGAGGGTGACGTCGAGGGCGTCGGTGTCGAAGCGGACGGGGACGTCGAATTCGAAGCCCGCGGTGATCGCAACGCCAGCGGCCGGGGCGGCACCGAAGGTGACGACGCCGGTCGTGGTGTCGACCGTCCAGCCGGAAAGCTGCTCGACCCCGCCGAGGGCGATGCGCACGGTTCCGGCGACGGGCTTGGAGATCGCGCGTGTCCAGGACTGCGCGCCGGAGGTGTAGCGTTTGGTCAGCTGAAACTGCGTGGCTGACCCGTTGCCAGTGCCGATGGACTGATCGGTCGGCCCCGGCGACTGCGATGGCAGGCAGGACTTGTAGTCGGCCCAATCCTTAAAACGGAAGCCGTGGAGGCGGCCGTTCCTCGCCTCGAAGAAGGCGACGACCGCCGCCAGATCATCGGCGCGGCGGATGCCGTAGGCCACGTCGTAGCGGCGGCGGGAATTGGCCCAGCTCGCGTTGCGTTCCTCGGCCCCGCTCGCCAGTTCGACGATCTGGGTGCGGCGCTCGGGGCCGCCGCGCGCGCCCCGGCTGATGTTGTCCGGAAACCGGACCTCGTGAAATGCCATGTCTGGTCCTCACATCCCCCTCCGACCCAGCGAGACTGCCCGGGCGATGTCGCTGGCGACCTGCGTGCGGGACTGGCGGAAGCTCTCGGCGTCGCGGGCGTTGATCGTGACGTTGACGGTGGAGGCAACCGACTGGCCGTATCCCGCAGCTTCCCTACGCGAGAGGACCCGCTCCCCGCGTTGTAGGATCGCTGGCACCTCGTCGGGCCGCAGCCCGGCCCAGCCACCACTGTGCATGCGCGGGGCACCCGCGAAGGACAGGGCCGGGACCATCCGGCCGGGACCGGGTGCGCCGACCATCCCGCCCGCATGCAGGATATTGGCGAAGATGCCACCCGCCCCGCCCAGCACGCCGGAAAGCAGCCCAGCAAGCGGCCCGAGGATGAATCGACGCGCAGCGAGCTTCGCCAGATCGGCGATCATCGACGTGACCAGGTCGCGGAAGTCGAGTTTGCCGGTCTTCACGAAGTCACCGATGGCGTTCTCCGCGCTCTGAAACGCGCCCACCAGCGCGTTGCCGATATCCCCGCCGATGTCGCGCGCCTTCGCGGCGTAGTCGGCGAGTGCCGCGGTGACGGCTTGCCAGCCGGTCAGAGCCTGCTCGGCTCCGGCGGTGGTGTCAGACCCCGCCTGCCGCCCGGCCGCACCGGCGCGAGCTGCGGCCACGCCGGTATCGTCCATCTCTTCGCCCAACGCCCCAGCCGCAGCAACCGCGTCCGCCAGCGCCGTTTCGGCATCGGCCCCCGTGCCGGCGACGGCATCCTTCAGCGCCTGCCAGCTTGCCAGCGGCCGACCGGCAGCGTCAGCAAGCATCCCGGCCGCCTCGCGGTACCCGTCGGCCCGTGCGCGGGCGTCCTCGGCCATCGCACCGAGCCCGAGATCGGGTGGCTCGAGCCAGGTCCGCGACAACGCGGCAGAAAAGGCATCCGCCGCCGCCGCCCCTGCGGCCGTTGCCGCGCCCTCGAACGGATTGCCGATGCGGCCGAGTTCCACCGGGTCGAGGGTGCCGATCCGCACCCCGCCTTCGCCGGTCGCCCATTCGGGCAGCAGCGCGAGGGCGGCGTTCAGGGTCTCGATGAAGCTGTTGATGCGGGTGACGACGCCGTTCAGCATCGCCTCGACGCCCGAGATCAGACCGTTCGCCGCCTGGAAGGCGAAGTCGCCGATGGCCCCGGGCAGACTGCCCCAGATCGCCACCGCCGCATCATAGGCCCCCTGGAAAATGGCGGCTGTCCGGTCGCCGAAGCTGACCACGCCCGCGATGGTGCCTTCCAGTGCCGAGAGACCCGCCGCTTTCAGCCCCTCCCATCCGGCCGCCATCCGCGCCAGCGCAGCGTCCAGCGTGAGACGGATGCGCGACCAGACCTCGCGGGCCAGATCGCCGAGCAGGCGGAACGCCTCGCCCACACCGCCGACCCGGGCGACGAGCTGCGAGAACTGATAGACCAGCTCGCCCGCGCCGACGATCAGCGCGCCGATGCCGGTGCGGATCAGCGCACCGCGGAGGAAGACCAGTGCCGTCGCGAGGCCACGCACCGACAGGGCGGCAGCCGCCATCCCGGCAACCCAGCGCCCGGCCATGACCGCTGCGAAGGTCGCGGCATAGGTCGCCAGCCGCCCAAGGTTGTCGAAGAGCGCCGTGATTGCCTGCCCGATGGGACCGGTTGCGCGCGCCATGTCGGCGAGCCTGGTGGCGATGGTCTCCAGCGCCGGGGCGACGGCGACGGTCAGGCGGTTCACGAGGCCGGTCCAGATCAGGCTGAGCCGCGCGATGGCGTCCCCGGTCCGTTCGATCTGCGCCGCATCCGCTGCGCTGACCGCCACGCCGAAGTCCTGCACATCGCGCGCGGCATCGCGCAGGGTGGCGCTGTCGATCCGCAGGAAAGCGAGTGCGGCCCGATCGCCGAAGAGGTCGGAGGCCACGGCCGCACGTTCCGCCTCGGGCACGAAGCGGTTCAGCGCGTCCTGAATGGCGACGATACGCTGATCGAGCGGCAAGGCCTGCAGTTCCGCCGCGGTCAGGTTCAGCCGCCGCAGCGCGCCGACCGCCGCGCCCGAACCGCTGGCCGCTTCCGAGAGGCGCGTGGTCAGCTTCTTCGTCGCCTGCTCGATCTCGCCCATCGAGACGCCCGCAAGCTCTCCGGCCCAGGTCAAGGTCTGGATGCTCTCGACGGTCGTGCGCATCGACTGCGCGAGTTTCGCCTGCGCGTCGATGTTGGCGAGGCCCGAACGGACCATCGCCACGCCAGCCGCAGCAGCCGCCGCGGCGACCGCCGCCAGCGCGAT
>JBKBRG010000069.1:0-9128 GCA_046292325.1 Tabrizicola sp. | reverse complement strand
GTCCAGATCGTCCAGCCCGAAGTTGCGGCGCAGGCTGCCCACCAAGCCCACGCCGCTGCGTCCGGCAAGAATGGCGACCGCATTGGCCAGCTGCCCGGCTTGCAGCGCCGAGATGTTGTCGAGACCCCGCCCGAAGAGTAGCCGCGCCAGCACTTCCTCTTGCGGCAGGTCGGGAGAGGAGGTGAAACGGACAACGGGGTCATTGGCCGGCCCTTCGACAGAGACCGTGCTGACGATACCGTCGCTTTCGGTTTCCGCCGCTATGCTGATCTGCGGGATCAGGCTGCCCTCCATCACCAGATCGGCGCGTGACAGGACCAGGCGTCGCCCCAGAATGTCGATCCGGCCGCGGATCAGGCTGAACCCGCCTGCGGGACGGACATCCGACGTCGTGCCCAGAAGCCGCAGGTTGCCGCCCAGCTCGGCGTCGATCCCCCGGCCACGGACGAAGACCCGGGCCGGGGCGGTGATCGTCAGGTCCAGCCCGAAGGCCCGCGCCGGCTCGGCAGCGCGCGACGCGGCGGCGATGGCGTCCAGAAGGCCGGCCTTGCGCCGGGTGTCGCGCACGGGCGCCGAATCGCGGACATGGCGAATGTTCATCAAAGCATCGGCCGAGCTGAACCCCGAGGCCGGCACCCGCACCTCGGTCTCGCCAAGTTGCAGCGCGCCCGACAGCATCGCCCCGCCGGCCAGAGGCCCGCGCAGGACGAGATTGCCGCTGACCCGCGTCTCGTAAAGCTCGGGGTCGTAAAGCCGCAGCCCGTCCAGGGCGATGGTCAGGTCGCTCTCCTGCCGCCCGTCCAGCCGGATCGGCCCGTCCACCCGCAGCCGGCCTCCGGTCGACAGGGCCGACGTCGCCGAAAGCTGAAGCGATCCACCCGCCAGCCGTCCGATGGCCTGCACCTGTTGCAGGGACAGGCCCAGCTCCGGGTCGGAGATGCGGCCGTCGGACAGGGTGACCCGGCCTGACAGCGAGCCCGGCGCCAGCGGTCCGTCGAGACGAAGGTCATAGCCGACCCGGCCCGATACGGAACGGGGCGCGAGGATGAGGTTCGCCAGACCCGCTTCGCCCGTTCCGTTGATCGCCAGATCGGCCGTGCGCAAGTCGTTCGCCACCCGCCCCTCCACCCGGGCAGAGATCTGGCCGGGCCCGTTGCCGCGCAGGTCCAGCCGATAGCCTGCCGCATCCTGCACCGCCGTCCCGGCCAGGGTCAGCGGGCCCGAGACTTCGGGCACGATCAGGCCCAGGTTCGCCAGACGCGCATCAAGGGTGATCCGTCGCACCTCTCCGTTGATCTCGCCCTGCGCGGTGGCGGAAAGCTGCGGGTTCCTCAGGCGGGCCGAACGCACCTGGATCACACCGCCGTTCAGGCCGAGGTCGAGATCCAGACTGCTCTGCCCGGCCAGAACCCGATCGGCCTCGGGGTTGCCGAGGCGCAGCGACCGGCCCTGCCCCGTCAGCCGGATCGACCCGGCCTCCGGCGTGCCGGTGAACCGGCCCTCGATCGTGACCGCGCCGCCATGACCCGCCCGCAACGCGGACAGATCGGACAGGCTGACGCTTACCGTCAGGTCCGACCCGGCCGAGGCCAGCCTTCCACTGGCACCGGCCCGCAAGGCGCCTGCCGTCAGCTCCAGGCTGCGCAGGGCCGTGCCCGTCTCGTCCCGCCGGACCGAGGCGGTCAAACGCGAGGCCCCGGAGAGAAGCCGGTCCGCCTCGGGCTGGCCGATGGACAGGCCGGTGCCGTCGAAGGCGATCTTCGCGTCAACGACACCCGACAGCCCGCTCGCCTCGCCCGATACCTCCAGCCGTCCCGCCCCGCCAAGCGGGCGCCCGGCCAGCCCCGAGAAGCGAGAGAAGTCCGCAGCCTCGACCGCCAGCTTTCCGGTCATCCGCAGCGCCTGGTCCAGCCCCTCGATCCGCACCGCGCCGGTCCCGGCCAGACCGGCGCCGTCCAGCCGGATGTCGGTCAGTTGCAGCGCACCCGCGCCTTCGCGGGTGAAGAACCGCAATCCTACCGTCAGCGCCTGCCCCAGCGCCTCGGCCAGCGCAGGATCGGCGGGCCGAAGGCCCGAGGCGCTGCCGCTCAGCGTGCCGCCGAACCCGCGCCCCGCTGCGCTGCGCCCGATCCGGCCCGATCCCTTCACCGCAAGGTCGGCGATCTTCAGGTCGGGCCGGTCCAGGCCGCGGACCGTCAGGCTGGCCGACCAGCTGTCGGCATCGCCCTGCGCCGAGCTCAGCCGGAAGTCGGCGCTGGTGACCTTCGTCCCGTCAGCCAGCGGCAGCACCATCGGCGCCCCGTCCGGCGCGGCGAGGCGGCCGGTGACCTCCAGCCGCTCGGGCACGCCATCCGCCGCGATCTCGGCCGCGGCGGTCAGGTCCAGCGAGCGTGCGGCGATGTCCAGGCGGTCCACCAGCACCCGCCCGCCGGCACTGCGCCAGGCGTCAAGCTTCAGGCCGACCTCGGATCCGAAGAAATCCACCAGATCCGGGGCCAGGATCGGCGCGAGATCCCCGGCAAGGTCGGCGCCAAACCGGGTCCCGCCGTCCTCGGCCCGCAGGGTGATCCTGCCGGCCATCCGGTCCGCGCCATCGGTCGCCAGCGAAACGTCGGCTGCGAAATCGTCGATCGGCCCCTGCCCTTCGACCTGCAACCGCGCCGAGGGCGCGCCGGGAATGCCCAGAAGGCTGGCCGCGATCCCGCCCGCAGCCTCTTCGGCGCGGAGCGACAGTTTCAGGTCTCGCGTCGCATTGGCGTAGGCGGCGTCCAGCCGCACCTCGCCCGAGGGGCCGTCGCCGGTGCGGATCAGGTCCAGCACCGCCTGTCCCTCGCCCCCAACCAGTTGCAGCGAGGCCGAAAGCGTGCCCGTCACCGGCTGGCCGAGGACATCGGGGCCCAGTTCGATCCGGTCGGCGGCGACCTTCTCGATGTCGATCGAGACCGGCAGTTCGGGCAGGCTGAATCCGGCCGCCTCGGGCGCCGGCGCTGCCTCGGCCGAGGGCACGGGCGCGCGCGCAACGATGATCTCGTCGGCGGAAAGTTCGTTGACCACCACCTCGCCCGACAGAAGCGCCGAGCGGCTCCAGTCCAGCACGACGCCATTGAGGGTCATCCAGATACCCCGGTCATCGGCGATGGTCAGTTGCTCGATCGTGGCCTGGGCCGAGAGCGCCCCCGCAAAGCCCGTCACCGTCACCTTGCGCCCGGCGCCGGACAGCGTGTCTTCCAGAAAGGCGGTCAGATAGTCGCGGTCGCCCTGTTCCTGCGCATGGATCGGCAGGGCGAGCAGGCAGAGGGCGAAGGCCAGCACACGCCGCATCAGAAGGACTGCCCCAGGCCGACATAGATCTGCACCCCATCGCCGGTGGTGCCGCTGATCGGCGCCGCCACGTCCAGCCGGATCGGGCCAAGCCCGGTGTCATAGCGCAGCCCCAGCCCGGCCCCGGCATGGGAAGTGGCCAGATCACCCCCGAACCCGTCCACCCCGATGCTGCCCCAGTCCACGAAGCCGACCACCCCGATCCGTTCGGTCACGCTGGTGCGCAACTCCACCGAGGCGGCAAGGAACCGGTTGCCGCCGATCAGGAACTCCGGCCCGAAGCCGCGCGTGACGGCGACCCCCAGCGAGCGGTAGGGCTGGCCGCGCACCGTGCCGCCCCCGCCCGAGAAGAACAGGTCGCTGCGCGGCGTTTCCAGCAGGGGCGCGCCGAAGACCGCCCCGGCCTGCGCCCGCGCCGCAAGCACGAAACGGCCCCCGGAGCCGAGGCTGCGATAGATGCGCCCGTCCAGCGTTGCGCGCAGGCCCGACCCGGTGGTGCCGAAGCCGAGGAAGGGCTTTGCCGTCGCGTCGATGTAGAAGCCCCTGGTCGGATCGGTCGCCACGTCGCGCCGGTCCCAGGTGAGGCCGACCGGCAGCGCCAGATTGCGGAAGTCGAACCGCCCTCCGGGATCGCGCCCCCTCGCGGTGTCATAGGTCAGCCCGGCCCGCGCCGTCAGCTGTTCGGAAAAGACATGAAAAAACCGCAGGCCGAAGCTGAAGGCATCAAGGGTATAGTCGATCTCGTCCTCGTGCCGGTAGCTCAGGAGCAGACCGGCCGAGGTGTCCGCACTCAGCGTCGCCGGACGGTCGAGCGTCAGCTCCAGCCCGTAGTCGATGCCGCTGAGGCTGGTGCCGATGTTGGTGATCGCGCCCTTGAGCTCCAGCCTTTCGCCCCCGCCCAGAAGGTTGCGGTGCAGCCAGGCGGCCGAAAGCGACAGGCCATCCAGGCTGGCGACTTCCACCCCCAGCGAATAGCGGCGCGGCTTCTGCTCGACCACGGTCGCGGTGATGCCCAGCAGGTCCGGCGCGGTGATCCGGTCATCCTCGGTCAGCGCGACGGACGAGAAGATGCCGGTGCGCCGCAGCCGCGTCTCGGCCCGTCGCAGTTCGGTTTCGCTGAAGGTCTCGCCCTCGGGCAGGCCGGCGATCTTGCGGATGCGCGCCTCGCGCATGCGCTGTTCGCCGGCGATGGCGAGCGGCCCGAAGCGCAGGCGCGGTCCGGGGGTCAGGCCGATGTCGGCGTCGATCCGCCTTGCGGCGTGGTCGGCCAGAACCCGCTCTTCTCCCACGAAGGCCCTGGCATGGCCGGCATTGCGCCAGGCGGCGATGGCCACATCGACCGCCGACTGCACCTGACCGCTTTCGGCGGTCGCTCCGGCCCGGAAGCCATCGGGCAGCTCGGTCCCGGGCGCCAGGGGGGCGATTCGCGCCTGGCCGAACCGGAAGGGTGGGCCGGGGTCCACCAGGATGCGGATGGTCGAGATCGCGCGGGGCGCCTCCAGCGCCGGAATCGCCGCCGCCTCGCGGCCGTCGATCAGGATGCGGATATCGACCGAGTAGTGCCCCTCGGCATAAAGCGCCGCAAGGATATGCGCGTAATCCGACCGCGCCGCCGCCAGCAGATCCTGCGGATCGGTCTGGCCCTGCTGTTGCAGCGACCGGACCATGGCCGCCTCGGTCACCGCCCTGGTCAGCGCCTCGGACCCGCCGGCAACCGAGATGTCCAGCCGGTCGAGCGCCAGCGCAGGGGGGGCCGCCAGCATCCCGGCCAGAAGGCCGAGCGCGCACCGGAACCGCGATGTCCCCGGACCGGCATGCATCCACCCTGCCCCCTTTCCCTGCATTCCCCGGACTATTGCAGCTTGTGCCGGACCCTTCAATCGGGGGATGGCCGGTCAGCGGACCCCGGCTGCCGGCAATCCGTCATCTCTCTGTGACAGGACAGGAGCATCACAGCCGCGATGACGGAGGATTGCAGATGACCGACGACGCCTACGACCTGGATGAGGCCTATCAGATCAACGGTCCCGAGGACGCCCGCCGCATGTATGGCGACTGGGCCGCGACCTACGACCAAAGCTTCGGCGCGGCCTGGGGTTACATCGCCCCGCGCGAGATCGCCGCGATCCTGAAGGCCGAGATCGCACACGGGGCCGAGATCCTGGACATCGGCGCGGGCACGGGTCTTGTGGCGGAACACCTGCGCGGGCTGACGGTGGATGCGCTCGACATCACCCCCGAGATGCTGGAGGTGGCCCGGCCCAAGGGCCTTTACCGCAACCTGATGCTGGGCGACCTGACGCGCGAACTGGATATCCCCGATGCCAGCTACGACGCCATCGTCAGCTGCGGCACCTTCACCCATGGCCATGTCGGCCCCGAATGTTTCCCCGAGCTTCTGCGCATCACCCGCCCCGGCGCGGTCTTTGCGTGCGGCACCATCGGCCCGGTGCTGGACGGGGCCGGGTTCGGCTCGGAACTCGCCCGGCTGGTGGCGCATGGCCGGATCACCCCGGTCGCCTGGCGCGACATCGCGATCTACGAGGGCGCGGATCATCCGCACAAGGACGACCGGGGCCTGGTCATGGTGTTCCGCAAGCTCTGAGGCACCGGCCGGAGATGACCCGATCCGGGTTATCTGATGAAACATGACATGAATCCCGAGGCTACGCTCGGCCCGTGACGATTCAGATGCGCAGGGTCGCCCGGGACCGGTCGGCATCCGAGCGTGGAGGGGTGGGATCAATCCGTTCCGTCCGTGCTGCAGACGGGATCAGGGTTCGCCATCCGGTCTGCCGTCTGCAAGCTGGAGGAGGATCGATCATGAGCGTTCTCAAAGGTGGCATCGCCGCGACGGCCATTGCGGCCCTGGCAGCGGTGCCGGTTCCCGTGGCCGCCAAGCCCGACAAGGAAGACATTGCCCGCGCGCTTGCGGCCCTTGCGATCCTTGGCGTCGCGGTTGCCAAGGCCAAGAACGACCCGGACGGCTGGGACGAGAATCGTTACGGCGATCCGTTCAGCCCGGCCAAGGACGTGATCTGCCTGCCGAAGCCCGAACAGTGCTTCAAGAACGGGCATTTCTCATACAGCTGGACGAGGCGGATCTTCGGCAACTGACCCTCTGCACGGAAAGGAAAACCATGAAGTCTCGTCATACCCTCTTTCTGGCAGCGGCAACCCTGTGGGCCGCGCTTCCCGTGACGGCCGAAGAGACCCGGACCCCGGTCGATCCCGCGACGATCGATCCTGTCGCCCGGATGGAGAAGGCCGTGAACACCAAGGCGCTGGAGCGCATCATGACCGAAAGGTCGGGCCTGCTGTCGCCGGGTGACGGCCTGCGTCTCCTGATCGTCGCGCAGCAGCGCGCGCTGGCCGAGAACTGCGAAGGCTATGCCGTCGATGAAGCGAAGTTCGCGGCCGTGATGTCCGATATCCTGTCCAGCCTCAACGAGATGGTCGAGGAAGGCCAGAACAACCTTGGCGTGGACATGGTGATGGGGGCCTATGCGATGAGCCTCGGCGGCCTTACCGCAGTCGCGGCCTATGACAATGCGCGCTTCTGTGCCCGCGGCGCCGAGATCCGGGACGAACTGACCCAGGATACCGAGGGCCGCATTTCGATTCTGATGCCCGCCCAGTGATCCGCGCGGACCGCGACGGCGGCCTGTCGTCTCGGGGCGTCAGGCGGATCAGGGCGCAGTCCGCGGCCGCGACAGCGCGCCGAGGCGGTCCATCGTCCTGACCACCCCGAGGAACTGGCGCGCGACCGACAGGGTCGTGCCGTCCTCGCTGAACATTGCCAGCGTGCCCCCGGGAGTGGAGATCCGCCCGCGCCCGCTTTCGACCACCAGTTGCCGCTGCAGCAGTCGGTCAACGTGGCGGCGCACCGTTTCGACGGGCAGGCCAAGGGCTTCGGCGATCCGGCGGCGCGAGATGTGGCCGCGATGTTCGGGCGGAAGCTGCCGGCGGGTCAGCAACTCTGCGCTGATCTCGGGGGCGCGCATGAGTCGCTGGACCGTGGCGACGACGATGACGAGGAACACCAGGCATTCCTCGGGCCTGAGCCTTGCCGTCTTCTGAAGATCCAGCTGGATGGCGATGATGGCGTTGACCATGGCAAAGGCGATCGGCCGTTCCACCGCCTCGAATCTCGGGATGTCCAGCGCATAGGACGGCTCGCAGACGCTGCTGACGGACACTATGGGCAGCCTCGTGATGATCGGCACGGGGGAAGGATAACACGGACCCATGACTGGAAACGGTATCCGGGATCGGGGAAAGCGGCCTTGCATCCGCGGGGTGGAGGGCGTATATCCGCCTGGACAGCGGTTTCGGGGTCCAAACCCGAAGCTACCGGAAGATGCAGGCGGGCCGCTCGGTCCGCCTTTTCGTTTTGGAACCCTGATGACCGATCTCGTCGCGAAAACCGCCATCGACCGCCGCCTGGCCGACATCGTCCAGCCGGTGATCGAAGGCATGGGCTACGAGCTTGTCCGCCTGCGGCTGATGGGCGGCAAGACGCGCGTGTTGCAGATCATGGCCGACCGGCCCGAGGGCGGCATCGGCGTGGACGAATGCGGCGAGATCTCCACCGCCGTTTCCGCCGTCCTGGATGTCGAGGACCCGCTGGAGGACGCCTATGTGCTTGAGGTCTCCTCGCCCGGCATCGACCGGCCGCTGACCCGGCTGAAGGATTTCGAGACCTGGAAGGGCTGGGAAGCCCGGATCGAGACGACCGAACTGATCGACGGCCGCCGCCGCTTCAAGGGCGATCTGGCGGGGGTGGAAGGGGACGAGGTCCTCATCGCCCTCGAGGAGGGCGGCCAGGACGTGACCATCGGGCTGAAGTTCGACTGGCTGTCGGATGCCAAGCTGGTCCTGACCGATGCGCTGATCGCCGAGATGCTGCGCCAGAAGAAGGTGGCTGAACCCGCCGAAGGCCAGTTCGACGCGATCGAGGAAATCGACGGGGACGAGGACGCCGACGAAAGCGTCGGGCCCGCCCCGCAGACGAAACACTAGGGAGAGACCCCATGGCAATCACCTCGGCCAACCAGCTGGAGCTTCTGCAAACCGCCGAAGCCGTTGCGCGCGAAAAGATGATCGACCCGGATCTGGTGATCCAGGCGATGGAGGACAGCCTCGCCCGTGCCGCCAAGTCGCGCTATGGCACCGAGATGGACATCCGCGTCAGGATCGACCGCAAGACCGGCCGCGCCACCTTTACCCGCGTCCGCACCGTGGTCGAGGACGACGCGGTGGAAAATCACCATGCGCAGCTGACGGTGAAACAGGCGAAGTCCTACCTGGCCGATCCCAAGGTGGGCGACGAGATCGTGGACGAGGTTCCGCCCGTCGATCTGGGCCGCATCGCCGCCCAGTCCGCCAAGCAGGTGATCCTGCAAAAGGTGCGCGAGGCCGAGCGCGACCGCCAGTATGAGGAATTCAAGGACCGCAAGGGCACCATCATCAACGGTGCCGTCAAGCGCGAGGAATACGGCAACATCATCGTCGATATCGGCCGGGGCGAAGGCATCCTGCGCCGGAACGAGAAGATCGGCCGCGAAGCCTACCGCATCGGCGACCGCATCCGCTGCTACATCAAGGACGTGCGCCGCGAACCGCGCGGCCCGCAGGTGTTCCTCAGCCGCACCGACCCGCAGTTCATGGCGGAACTGTTCAAGATGGAAGTGCCGGAGATCTACGACGGCATCATCGAGATCAAGGCCGTGGCCCGCGACCCCGGCAGCCGCGCGAAGATCGCCGTCATCAGCTACGACAACTCCATCGACCCGGTCGGCGCCTGT
>JBKBRG010000068.1:0-9152 GCA_046292325.1 Tabrizicola sp. | reverse complement strand
GGCGATCGTCGAGGCCTGCCGCACGGTCTTCGATCCCGAGATCCCGGTGAACATCTTCGACCTCGGCCTGGTCTACACGATCGAGATCGGCAAGGAGAACGAGGTCGAGATCACCATGACCCTGACCGCCCCCGGCTGCCCGGTCGCGGGCGAGATGCCGGGCTGGGTCGCCAACGCGGTGGAGCCCCTGCCGGGGGTCAAGCAGGTTGACGTGAACATGACCTTCGACCCCCCCTGGGGCATGGACATGATGTCCGACGAGGCCCGGCTGGAACTGGGCTTCATGTAGGCATCAGGCCTCTGGACTTGATTCTTTCATTTTGAAGGCCTAAGCCTTGATACACCCCTGATCGAGGCCCGGCACGTCATGTCCAACCGTCCCGCAGCGGTCCTGACCGGCGATCTCGTCGCTTCGACCAGCCATCCGGCCCAGACCGTCGACCACGCCATGCAGCTGCTGCACGACACCGCCCGGGACATCGGCCGCTGGTCCTCGCCCCCGCAGGACACCCGCTTCACCCGATACCGGGGCGACGGCTGGCAAATGGTCCTCGCGCCGCCGCAGCATGCACTGCGCGCCGCTGTCGTCCTTCAGGCCCGGCTCATCGCCATCGGCCTGCGGACCCGGATCTTCATCGGCATCGGCACCATCGAGCGTCGCGGGACCGACAGCCTGGCCGACGCCTCGGGGGAGGCGTTCGAGCGGTCGGGACGCGGGCTCGACGCGCTTGCCGATCCCCGGACCCTCGGCATCGACGGATCCGGCATCATCCCGGAAGATCAGATGATTGCCGATCTTCTCGGCGAACGGATCGGGCGCTGGACGGGACCGCAGGCCGAAGCGGCCGCGCTTCTGCTGGCCTCTGTGGAGAAGGTCCGCACCCTCTCCGAGATCGGCGCCCGGCTGGGCATCAGCCCGCAAGCCGTCAATGATCGCCTCCGCGGCGCGGGCAGTGCCACGATCGCATCGGTGCTGCGTCGGTGGGAGGAGCGCAAGATGCGCAATGCAGGGAGCGGCACCTGATGACCGAAACCCTCATCGCCCTTCTCTTCGCCCACACCCTGGCCGATTTCGTGTTCCAGACCGACTGGATGGTCGCCAACAAGCACAGACCGCTCGCATTGGCGCTGCACGCGGCCGTGGTTCTGGCAACGGCCATCGTCGCGACCGGAACCCTGCATCCTGCCCTTCTGGTGCTGGCCCTGGTCCATATCGCGATCGACGCCGGCAAGCTGATCCTGACGCGCATCCGGGCGAACGCGAGCGGACTTGCGCCCTTCCTGATCGACCAGGCCCTGCACCTTGCCACCCTGCTCGTGCTGGCCTTCTGGCGACCGGGGCTCTGGGCCGGCGGGCTCTGGGCGCCCGGAGCGATCGTGACACATGACGACGGCGGCATCCTCGGCACGGGTCTGTGGTCCGAGGCGACGCCGCTGCCGGTCAGCCATCTTCCCGCGCTCATGGTCCTGGCCACCGGGTTCATCCTTTCCACGCGGGCGGGCGGCTTCGCTGTCGGCCTGCTCATGCGTCCCTTCGCGGCGAACCTGCCGGGCGGCACGGCGGCCGAGGGCCTGCCCGGCGCGGGCCGGGTGATCGGGCTTCTGGAACGCGGGCTGATCTTCGTCCTCGTCCTGATCGGGCAGCCGCAGGGCGTTGGCCTGCTGATGGCCGCGAAGTCCATCCTGCGCTACGGCGCGCTCAAGGAGGACAGGGAACTGTCCGAATATGTCATCATCGGCACGCTTGCCTCCTTCGGCTGGGCACTCGTCGTCTCTTACGCGACGCTTGCCGGGCTCGCCGTCCTGCCCCCGCTTGGAATTCTTCCCCTGACGCCCTAGATTAGCGGCCAAAGGAGTTTCCCCATGTTCGGCATTCCCGGAAAGGCCGCCGTTACCCTCACCCCAGCCGCCGCCGGCCAGATCGCGCGGCTCATGCAGCGCGAGGGAAGCCAGGGCCTGCGCATCGGCGTCAGGAAGGGCGGCTGTGCAGGCATGGAATACACCATGGAATATGTCACCTCGGTCGACCCGCTGGACGAGGTGGTGGAACAGGACGGCGCCCGGGTGATGATCGCCCCCATGGCGCAGATGTTCCTGATCGGCACCGAGATCGACTACGAGACCGGCCTGATCGAAAGCGGTTTCAGGTTCCGCAACCCCAACGTGGTCGAATCCTGCGGCTGCGGCGAGTCGATCAAGTTCCGCGACGCCCCCGGCGCCTGACCGGCCCTCGGCCTGCCAGCCCCGACCCGCAAACGCAATGTTGCCGATCTGTGGCCTTTTCCTTTCCGGCGCTTCACGTTAGGCGTGTCCGGACTGCACAGGGAACCGACAGATGAAGAAGCTCGCCGCCGGAAACTGGAAGATGAACGGCACCATGGCCTCGCTGGCCGAGGTGACGGCGCTGCTGGAAGCGCATCCCCAGCCGGCCTGCGAGATGCTGCTCTGCCCGCCCGCGACGCTGATTGCCGCCATGGCCGCGCAGGCGCGGGGCACGGCGCTCAAGGTCGGCGCGCAGGACTGCCACCCCAAGCCGCAGGGTGCCCATACCGGGGACATCTCTGTCGCCATGCTGCGCGACGCGGGGGCGACCCATGTCATCGTCGGCCATTCCGAACGCCGCACCGACCACGGCGAGACCGATGCCCTGGTGCGCGCCAAGGCCGAGGCGGTGGTGGACGGCGGCCTGACTGCCATCGTCTGCATCGGCGAGACCGAGGCCGAACGCGATTCCGGCAAGACCCTGGCCGTCATCGGCAACCAGATCGACGGCTCGATCCCCGGCGGGGCGACGGCGGCGAATCTCGTCGTGGCCTACGAGCCGGTCTGGGCCATCGGCACCGGCCGCACCCCGACCCTGACCGAGATCGCCGAGGTGCACGGCTTCCTGCGCGGCCGCCTGCGCGGGCTGATCGGGGCCGAGGCCGAGGGCGTCCGCATCCTCTATGGCGGCTCGGTCAAGCCGTCGAATGCCAGCGACATCTTCGCGGTGCCGCATGTCGACGGGGCGCTGGTCGGCGGGGCCAGCCTCAAGGCCGCCGATTTCGGCGCGATCGTCGAGGCGCTTTCGGCCGCCTGACGACATGGCCTGTCGCTGATGGATCAGCCCGCTTTGGCTGCTGCGCCTAGCCTTCCCGAATGACCGCGATTTCCCCCGAAGCGCGCCGGTCGCTGCTGACCGCGAATCTGATCTGCCTGGCCTCGATGGTGGTCTGGGCCGCGGGCCTGCCCGCCGCCGACCTCATCATCCCGCACATGCCGCCCATCGCATTGACGGCCGCCCGCACCAGCCTTGCGGCCCTGGTCCTTCTGCCCTGCTGGATCGCCGTCGAGGGCCTTGGCACCGTGACCCGCGCCAACTGGGCGCGCGGAGCCTGGGTCGGCTTCGTCACTCTGGGCCTCGCCTCGTTCTTCGTCATCCTCGCGCTGCAATTCAACGATCCCGTCACCGTGGCCATCGTCTCGGCCGCGATGCCGGTGGTCGGCATCCTCCTCGAATGTCTGGCCGACAAGCGCCCCTTCACCCGCGCGCTGGCCCTGGGCCTTGCGCTGTCCCTGGTCGGCGGCCTCATTGCCGTCAGCGGAGCCGGGGGCAAGCTGGACTTCGGTCTCGGGGTCCTGGCCGCGCTGGCCTCGGTCACGCTCTACACCTGGGGCTCGCGCGAGACGGTGAAGGCGCTGCCGGATCTGTCACCCCTTGGCCGGGTCGCGATCACCGTGACGGGGTGCGCCGCGGTCGCGCTGATCGCGGCCCTCGGGGACGGGCTGGTTCGCGGCAACTGGCCGGACTGGGCAGCCATCGGCCCGGCCGAGTTCGGCGGCCTCGCGATTTTCGGCATCGGCTCGATGGCGCTCAGCCAGCTTCTGTGGATCATCTCGGTCGGCCGCATCGGCATCGGCGCCGCCTCGATGCACATGAACGCGGTGCCGTTCTACGTCATGCTGATGGTGTTCCTGCTCGGCGGCCCCTGGAACTGGGGGCAGACGCTGGGCGCGGCGGTGGTCGTGTCCGGCGCCCTGATCGCGCAGGGCCTGATCGCCCCCGGCCTTTCCGCAAGATCCCGATGATGCAAAGCCTCTCCCAGTCGCCCACCGACCCCGCCTTCGTCCAGGACCCCTACCCGTTCTACGAACGCGCCCGCGCCTCCGGCCCCTTCTTCCACTGGCAGGATTACGACCTGACCTGCACCGGCAATGCCGCCGCCGTCAACGCGATCTTCCGCGACCGCCGGTTCGGGCGCGAGCCGATCGAGCCGCCGGTGATCCCGCCGCATCTCGCCCCCTTCTACGCGGTCGAGGCGCATTCCATGCTGGAACTGGAACCGCCCCGCCACACGCGCCTGCGCAACCTCGTCCTGCGCGCCTTCACCTCGCGGCGGATCGCGGCTCTCGCCCCCGACATCGCCCGGCTCGCCGAGGACCTGATCGGCGCCTTCCCCGCGGGCGCCTTCGACCTCCTGCAAGCCTTCGCCCAGCCCCTGCCCGTCCGCATCATCGCCCGCCTCCTCGGCGTGCCGGAAGAGATGGCGCCCGACCTTCTGCGCTGGTCGAACGCGATGGTCGGCATGTACATGGCCGGCCGCACCCGTGCCGTCGAGGATCGCGCGGTCGCCGCGACCGAGGCCTTCGTCGCCTTCCTGCGCGGCTACATCGACCAGCGCCGCGCGCGTCCCGCCGACGATCTGATCACCCAGCTGATCGCCGCCGAGATGGAGGGAGAGCGCCTGACGACCGACGAGCTCATCTCGACCTGCATCCTTCTGCTGAACGCGGGGCACGAGGCGACCGTCCACACCATCGGCAACGGGGTGAAGGCGCTTCTGGAAACCGCCACGCCCGCAGCGGCCCTCGCCCCCGACAGCGTCGAGGCCACGGTCGAGGAGATCCTCCGCTTCGATCCGGCACTGCACATGTTCACCCGCTGGGCCTACGAGGACATCGAGGTGATGGGCCATGTCTTCCGCCGCGGCGACCGGGTGGGCCTCCTCCTCGCCATGGCCAACCGCGATCCCGGCGTCTGGGAGAACCCCGCCCGCTTCGACCCGACCCGGCCGCCGAAACCCCTGGCCACCTTCGGCGCGGGGCTGCATTTCTGCGTCGGCGCCCCCCTCGCCCGGCTCGAACTCCAGATCGCCCTGCCGATCCTGTTCCGGCTTTGCCCCGGCCTGACCCTGGCCGAGCCGCCGCGCTATGCCGATGTGTTCCACTTCCACGGCCTGCGGCAGCTCATCGTCCGCACCTGACCTGCCCTTGCTCTTTTCCCAAATACTCTCAGGGGGTGCGGGGGCAGACTGCCCCCGCCGGCCTGGGCGCGGTCACAGCGGCAGCACGGTGGTGGACTTGATCTCCTCCATGCTGAGCAGCGCCGTCACGTTGTAGATCTTCACCTCCGAGATCAGCGCCTGATAGAAGCTGTCGTAGGCCCGGGCGTTCTTCACCCGCACCTTCAGGATATAGTCGATATCCCCCGCCAGCCTGTGCGCCTCCAGGACCTCGGGCCGCTCGCGCAGCGCCTTCAGGAACCTGCGCTGCCATTCCGCCTCATGCTCGGACGTGCGGATCAGCACGAAGAAGCAGGCCTCCAGCCCCAGCGCCTCGGGGTCGAGGATCGCCGTCGTCCGGGCGATGACCCCCTGCTCGCGCATCCGGCGGATCCGGTTCCAGACCGGCGTCTTGGAAGACCCCACCTTGCGCGCGATCTCGTCCAGCGACTGCTCGGCATCCCCTTGCAGTTCCGACAGGATTTTCCTGTCCAGATCGTCCAGCGCGGCACCCATTCCCGAATTCTCCCATTTCCCGGAACGCACGTTCCCTCCCCGATCAGTATCAGAACAATCGTCCTTATCTGCAAGCCGGTATGGTCCCTTGAGGGGAAATTATTCTATATTCCGGATGGATTTCCAGACCGCCGAGGGCATCATGAGCCGCCGCTTCACCCCGAAGATCGTCACTGCCAACCGCCTGCGGGAAGGCGATGTTGTCTATCTGACGGCCGACGACCGCTGGTCGCCCTTCCACCACGAGGCCGAGCTGATCGAGGACGAGGCCCATGCGCAGATGCGGCTTCTGCATGCCAATGCGCAGAAGCTGGTCATCGTCGGCGCGTATCTCGCCGATGCCCGGCCCGGCCCCAACGGGCCCGAACCCACCCACTTCCGCGAGGCGTTCCGCACCCGGGGCCCTTCGAACTATCACCACGGCAAGCAAGCCGATTTCGCGGGCTGACCAGATGTATTCCTATTCCGACTTCGACGAAGCCTTCGTCCGCGCCCGCGTCGCGCAGTTCCGCCAGCAGGTCGAGCGTCGCCTCGACGGCAGCCTGACGGAAGAGGAATTCCGCCCGCTGCGCCTGATGAACGGGCTCTATCTGCAACTGCACGCCTACATGCTGCGGGTGGCGATCCCCTATGGCTCGCTGTCGCCCCGCCAGATGCGGCAGCTTGCCTACATCGCCGACACCTGGGACAAGGGCTACGGCCATTTCACCACCCGGCAGAACATCCAGTTCAACTGGCCGAAGCTGCCCGACGTGCCCGCGATCCTTTCGGCCCTCGCCGACGTGGAGATGCACGCCATCCAGACCTCCGGCAACTGCGTGCGAAACGTCACCGCCGACCATTTCGCCGGCGCCGCCGCCGATGAAATCGCCGACCCCCGGCCCTATGCCGAGCTTCTGCGGCAATGGTCCACCGACCACCCGGAATTCCAGTTCCTGCCGCGCAAGTTCAAGATCGCCATCACCGGCAGCCCGAACGACCGCGCCGTGACCCGCGCCCATGACATCGGCCTGCGCATGGTCCGCAACGCCGCCGGCGAGCCGGGCTTCGAGGTCATCGTCGGCGGCGGCCTCGGCCGGACGCCCATGATCGGCGTCACCGTCCGCGACTTCCTGCCCGAGGCCGACCTGCTGCCCTATGTCGAGGCGATCCTCAGCGTCTACAACACGCTCGGCCGCCGCGACAACAAGTACAAGGCGCGGATCAAGATCACCGTGCACGAGACCGGGGCCGAAGAAATCACCCGCCTGATCGAGGCCCGCTTTGCCGAGCTTCGCCCCCAGTTTGGCGGCGCCGACCAGAAGCTGCTGGCCGAAATCCGGCAGGCCTTCGCGCCGCCCGCCTTCCGCAACGCGCCGACCGACGCCTACGACGCCTTCTACCGGGCCGACCCGGTGTTCCGGTCCTGGGCCGACACCAATCTGACCGCGCACCGCAACGCGCAATATGCCATCGTCACGATCAGCCTGAAGGCGCATGGCAAGACGCCGGGGGATGCGACCAGCGACCAGATGCGGCTCATCGCCGATCTGGCCGAAAGATACGGCCATTCCGACCTGCGCATCAGCCACGAACAGAACGTCATCCTGCCGCATGTCCACAAGTCGGACCTGCCCGCGCTGCATGCCCAGCTGGTGAAGGCCGGCCTCGGCACCGCCAATGTCGGGCTTCTGTCGGACATCATCGCCTGCCCCGGCATGGACTATTGCGCGCTGGCCACCGCCCGTTCGATCCCCGTGGCGCAGGAACTGGCCACCCATTTCGAGGCCCTGAAACTGGAACACGAGATCGGCCCGCTGAAGATCAAGATCTCGGGCTGCATCAACGCCTGCGGGCATCACCATGTCGGCCATATCGGCATCCTCGGCCTCGACCGCGCGGGGGTGGAGAATTACCAGATCACCCTTGGCGGCGACGGCACCGAGGATGCGGTGATCGGCGAAAAGACCGGCCCGGGCTTTGCCTATGACCAGATCGTGCCCGCCATCGAACGCATCCTGCGCGCCTATCTGGATCTGCGGCTGGAACCGTCGGAAACCTTCCTGCAAGCCTACCGGCGCGTCGGGATGGAGCCGTTCAAGCTGGCGCTCTACGAAACCGAAAGGGAACAGGATGCCGCGTGATTCCGGTCATCCCGGGCGCCACGAAGGCCCGGTCGCCGAGCGCGTGGCCGCGCTGAATGCGCGCTACCGCCATCATTCGGCGACTGCCGTTCTGGAACATGCGCTGAAGGACGACGATCTGGGCCAGGTGGCGCTCGTCTCCTCCTTCGGGGCGGAATCGGTCGTGCTTCTGCACCTTGTCAGCGTCATCGCGCCCGAGACACCCGTCCTCTTCATCGACACGCGGATGCTGTTCCAGGAAACGCTCGACTATCAGCGCGAGCTGGCCGAAAAGCTGAACCTCTGCGACATCCGCACCATCCGCGCCAACCCGGCGCGGGTCAACTTCGAGGACCCGGACGGCACGCTGCACCAGTTCGACACCGACGCCTGCTGCGCGGTGCGCAAGGTAGAGCCGCTGGAACGCGCGCTGGCGCCCTTCGACGGCTGGATCACCGGGCGCAAGCGGTTCCAGAACGCCGAACGGGGCAGCATCGACTTCTTCGAGAACGAGGGCGATGTCCGCATCAAGGTCAACCCGCTGGCGCATTGGGGCCGCGAGGATCTCGAGGAATACATGGTCGAGAACCGCCTGCCCCGGCACCCGCTGGTCGCCAAGGGCTACCCTTCCATCGGCTGCGCGCCCTGCACCAGCCCGGTGAAGCCCGGCGAGGACCCGCGCGCCGGTCGCTGGCGCGGCCAGTCCAAGACCGAATGCGGCATCCATTTCATCGACGGCAAGGCCGTGCGCAGACCCAAGGAGAACGCGGCATGAGCGTGATCGTGACCGATGCAGGATTTGCCCCTGCCCCCCAGGCCGAAGTGGTCGCGCTGGCCGACCTGACCGACCAGACCGCGGTGGATCTGTCGAACACCGACGACCCGGCGGCGCTGGCGGGGCATCTCGACCGGCTCAGCCTGATCCGCGTGGCCTTCCCTGCCTTCAACGACGGCCGCGCCTTCACCATTGCGCGTCGCCTGCGCGAGATGGGCTACAAGGGGCAGCTTCTGGCGCTGGGGCCGGTGATTGCCGATCAGTATGCCATGCTGCGCCGGGTGGGCTTTGACGGGGCAGAGATCCCCGACGAGATCGCCGCCCGCCAACCGGCAGAGCACTGGCGGTTCCGCGCCGACTGGCAGGCACACCACTATCAGGCCCGGCTGCGCGCCTGACTTCCGCTTGACCTCAATCAACGCTAGACACGGAAAGCCGGTCTAAGGCCGGGATGATCCTCATGACCGAAGCGACCCTGATGACCGAAGCAAGCCCCGT
>JBKBRG010000067.1:0-9243 GCA_046292325.1 Tabrizicola sp. | reverse complement strand
AACGACGGGACTGGAGACAAACTCTATGCCGCCTCGCGGTTGGGGCTGGACCCCGCAACGGGCGAGATCAAGTGGCACTACCAGACCACCCCGCGCGAAGGCTGGGACTATGACGGGGTGAACGAGGTGATCCCCTTCACCGACAAGGACGGCAAGAAGAAGTTCGCCACCGCCGACCGCAACGGGTTCTTCTATGTGCTGAACCGCGAGGACGGGAAGTTCCTGAACGCCTGGCCCTTCGTGAAGGACATCACCTGGGCCAAGGGCATCGACGAGAACGGCCGGCCGATCTTTGTCGAGGAGAACCGCCCCGGCAACCCGGCGGCCTCGGCCGATGGCGCCAAGGGCGAGGTGATCTTCGCCTCTCCGTCCTTCCTGGGTGGCAAGAACTGGATGCCCATGGCCTACAGCCAGACGACGGGGCTGTTCTATGTGCCGTCGAACGAATGGGGCATGGACATCTGGAACGAGCCGATCACCTACAAGAAGGGCGCGGCCTATCTGGGGGCGGGCTTCACCATCAAGCCCAATTACGAGGACCACATCGGCAGCCTGAAGGCGATCGACCCGATGACCGGCGAATGGAAATGGGAATACAAGAATCCCGCGCCGCTCTGGGGCGGGGTGATGACCACGGCCGGCGGCCTGGTGTTCTTCGGCACCCCGGAGGGCGAGTTCAAGGCGCTGGACGACGAGACCGGCAAGGAATTGTGGAGCTTCCAGACCGGATCGGGGATCGTGGGCCAGCCCGTCACCTGGGAGATGGACGGCGAGCAGTATGTCGCGGTGGTCTCCGGCTGGGGCGGGGCGGTGCCGCTCTGGGGCGGCGAGGTCGCGAAAAAGGTCAACTACCTGAACCAGGGCGGCATGGTCTGGGTGTTCAAGCTGCCGAAGGAACTGGCAATGGCGAACTGACCCCCTCTGGTCGGATTCCGCGCCAGGCCATGCGCGTCCGGAGAAATCCGGGCGCGCGTGTGCTTCCGGATCATAGGACTTTTGGCCTGTATCGGGCGCAGCGGGGCTGGGCTAGACTTGAGCATGAACCAACCCTGAAGGCGCAAGATGACGATGGTTCCCGCAAGCGACCCCCGGCCCCTGCTGTCCGCCCTGATCGTGGACGACCATCCACTGTTCTGCGACGCGCTGTCGATGACGCTGAAATCGGTCGCGGGGATCGAGGAGATCGAGACCGCCGACCGGCTGGAGACGGCGATCCACCGCGTCGATCTGTCCCCTGCCCCGGATGCGATCGTGCTGGACCTGAACCTGCCGGACGTGAACGGGATCGACGGCCTGATCCGCCTGCGCCAGGCGGCCGGCGAGGTGCCGGTGCTGGTGGTGTCCTCCCTGGCCGACAACCGGGTGATCGGGGCCTGCCTTGCGGCCGGCGCCGCGGGCTTCGTGCCCAAGCATTCCCGCCGCGAGGTCTTTCGCGCCGCCTTCGAGGCGCTGCGCGAGGGCCGGCGCTTCGTGCCCGAGGGCTATGAGCCGCTGCCCGAGGGCAGGGGCAAGACCACCCCGCGCGAAGAGGCGATCGGGCGGCTGTCGCTGCTGACGCGGCAGCAGGCGAAGATCTTGCAGCTGATCTGCGAGGGGCTTCTGAACAAGCAGATCGCCTACGAACTGTCGATCGCCGAGACCACGGTCAAGGCCCATGTCACCGCGATCATGCGCAAGCTCGGGGTGCAGAGCCGCACCCAGGCCGTGCTGATCGCGCGCGAGACCAATTTCTCCAGCCTGATGCCCGAGGACGGCTGAGCGGCCCCGCGAAACCCTTGCCCGATGCCACGGGCGCGTCCTAGCATCGGCCCGGGGAGAAGGACCAGATGATCGCGCCCGAGAACTTGGCCCCCGCCGACGCCCTGCCGGTCATGCCGCGCGCCCATGTGGCGGCGCGCGATCCCGATGCGCTGGGCAAGCTGGCCCTGGGCCTGGGGCCGGGGCCCTTTGCGGCGGTGGTGCTGTTCATCTCGCCCGAGGCCGACCGGCAGGCGCTGGCCGCGGGGCTGGACCGTGCCTTTCCGGGGGTCACGGTGATCGGCTGCACCACGGCGGGCGAGATCTCTCCCGAAGGCTATTGCGAGGGCGAGATCGTCGCCGTCGCCCTGCCCCGGTCCTGCTTTGCGGTGGACTGTCTGGGGATCGACCTGAACCGCCTGGACGGGCAAGAGCTGATCGGCCGGCTGATCCGGGCGCGGTCGGGGCTTTCGCGGCTGCATCCGGGCTGGGAGGGCGAATTCGCCTTCGTCATGGTGGATGGCCTGTCGATCCGCGAGGACGAGCTGACGGCGGCGCTGGGGCCGGGTCTTGGTCCGGTGCCGCTGTTCGGCGGCTCGGCCGGCGACGGGACGCGGTTCGCCGAGACCTTCGTCCTCCAGGATGGACAGTTCCGGCAGGGATGGGCGGTGCTGATGCTGGTGCGCAGCGCCTGCACGGTGAAGGTCTTCAGCCTGAACCACCTGACTCCCACCAACCGGCGCATGGTGGTAACCAGGGCCGATCCGGCGCGGCGGGTGGTCCACCAGATCAACGCCGAACCCGCGGCGCAGGAATATGCGCGGCTGCTGGGCAAGGACCCGGGCCAGCTGACCACCTTCACCTTCGCCGCCCATCCGGTCGTCGTCAGGATCGGCGGCAGCCATCATGTCCGCGCCATCCAGCAGATGGCGCCGAACGGGGATCTGGTCTTCTTCTCCGCCATCGACGAGGGTCTGGTCCTGACCCTTGCCGAGCCGCAGGACATGGCCGTCCACCTGGACCGCGCCCTGTCGGACCTGTCCGAGGGCGGCAGGCCGGCGGCGATCCTGGCCTGCGACTGCATCCTGCGCCGGATCGAGGCGATGGAGAACCAGCGCTTCGGGGCGGTCTCGGCGCTGTTGAAGCGGCATGGGGTGGTGGGCTTTTCCACCTATGGCGAGCAGCTGAACTCGATGCATGTCAACCAGACCATGACCGGGGTCGCGATCTATCCACCGCGGGGCATGGCGTGATCGAGACCCTGATCAACCCGGCGGATACGGCCGAACGGCGGGCCGAGAAGCTGCTGATCATCGCCGAGGCACTGATGCGCCGGGTCGAGCAGGCCACCGACGACAGCGGCGCGGCCTATGCCCAGTTCCAGCGCGCCGCCCTGCTGGAGGATCAGGTCCGCGAGCGCACGCATGACCTGGGCCGGGCGCTGGACCTTCTGAACGAATCGAACGCCCGCCTCGCCGAGGCGATGCGCGAGGCCGAGACCGCGCGGCAGAACCTGTCGAACGCCATCGAGACGGTGCAGGAGGGCTTTGCCCTGTTCGACCGCGAGGACCGGCTGGTGATGTGCAACAGCCGCTTCGCCATGCACATGCCGGACGTGCAGGCGCAGCTGACGCCGGGGCTGGCCTTTCAGGATTATGTGACTCTGGTCAGCCGCTCGCCCGACCTGGCCCTGCCCGAGGGCGAGGTGTCGGCGGGCTGGGCGCAGGGCCGGATGCGGCGGCACAAGGACCGGCATGTGATCTTCAACGTCCGGATGTCGGGCGACCGCTGGGTGCAGGTCAGCGAGCATCGCACGGCGGATGGTGGCACCGTGGTGTTGCAGACCGACGTGACCGACATCATCCGGGCCGAGCGGCACGAGCGCGGCAAGCTTCTGGACGATCAGGCGCGGGTGATCCGGGCCACCCTGGACCACATCAACCAGGGCGTCGGCATCTTCGACGCCGAGGCGCGGTTGATCGGCTGGAACCAGCGGCTGGGCAGCCTGCTGTCGCTGGCGATGGGACGGCTGCGGATCGGCGCCTCGTTCGAGAACCTCTTCAGCCGGTTCCGCAGCGAGATGTGCCTGGGCGAGGGGATGACGGAGGCGGCCCTGATGGACTGGGTGGCCGCCCCCGGCAACCGCCCGCCCCTGCATTTCGAGGCCCGGCGTGGCGCGGATCTGATCCTCGATGTCTTTGCGCAAGGGATGCCGGACGGCGGCTTCGTCTTCAGCTTCACCGACGTGACCGCCGAACGCGCCGCGCTCGAGGCGCTGAGCCGGGCGAACGAGACGCTGGAGGCGCGCGTGATGGAGCGCACGCTGGAACTGGAGGATGCGCTGGCAAACGCCGAGCGCGCCAATGCCAGCCGGTCGCGTTTCGTCGCGGCGGCGAGCCACGACCTGTTGCAGCCCCTGTCGGCGGCCAAGCTGTTCATCAGCTCGATCTCCGGCGAGGGGCTGGACCGCGGGGCGCAGGTCGCGCTGGAGAAGGCGCAGAATGCGCTGGTCTCGGTCGAGGGGATCCTGGATGCGCTGCTGGACATCTCGAAGCTGGAATCGGGCAAGGCGGCGGTCAGCGTGGGCGCGGTGCATCTGGACCGGCTGCTGCGGACGCTGGCGGACGAGTTCGCCCCGATCGCGGCGGCCAAGGGGTTGCGCCTGCGGGTGGTGCCCTGCGGCGCCGTGGTGGAAAGCGATCCGGCCTATCTGCGGCGGATACTTCAGAACCTGATCGGCAATGCGATCCGCTATACGGCGCAGGGCCGGGTGCTGGTGGGGGCGCGGCGGCGGGGCGCGGGGGTGCGGCTGGAGGTCTGGGACACCGGCCCCGGCATTCCGGAAGAGGCGCAGGACGACATCTTCAAGGAGTTCCACCGCCTGAATGCCCGCGCCTCGGCCAGCGAGGGGATGGGGCTGGGTCTGGCGATCGTGGAACGCGCCTGCGCGCTGCTGGGCCATCCGCTTGGGCTGCGATCCGAGGTCGGGCGGGGCACCTGCTTCCTGGTGCAGGTGCCGCTGAGCGATGCCGGCGCGGCCTTGCCCCCGCCCGCCGAACTGCCCGAGCGGCGCAGCGGGCCGGTGGCGGCCGACAAGATCGCCTTCCTGGTCGAGAACGACGCGGAGCTGCGGCGGGCGCTGGGGCTTCTGCTGGAGAAATGGGGCATGACGGTGCTCGAGGCCCCTTCGGCAGAGGAGGCGCTGGCGCTGATCGAGGAGATCGGGATCCTGCCCGACCTGTTCCTGGTCGATCACCAGCTGGGCGAGGGGATGACGGGGATCGACTTCGTCACCCGCGTCCGGGCGGCGCATGGCCCGGTGCCGGCGCGGCTGATCACCGCGAACCGGGGCTGGGACGTGCGCGCCGCGGCGACTTCGGCCGGGGTCGAGGTGCTGTACAAGCCGATCGACCCCCGCGCGCTGGAAGCGGTGGTGGCGCGGCTCTGACGGCTCATGCCGCGCGTGGCGCCGCGTCGCCGGGGCCGGCGAGGAGGCGCGGCCGTGCAGGACGAACGGTCAGCCCTTGCTGCGCGTGAAGCCGCGGGCGGGATCGTAGCCGTAAAGGGCGGCGGCGGCGAAGGCGGCCGTGGCCAGGCAGGTCCAGCCAAGGGCTGGCAGATTGGGCGTGAGATAGAGCGAGAAGCGGATCAGCTCCACTGCCTGGGTGAACGGGTTCAGCGCGCAGGCACGGGCGAGCGCGGGGCTCGCCTCGGCCATCTTCCACAGGGGATAGAGGGCGGAGGACAGGAAGAACATCGGGAAGATGACGAAGTTCATGACGCCGGCGAAGTTCTCGAGCTGGCGGATGAGCGAGGACAGGAGCAGCCCGAGCGCGCCGAGCATCAGCCCGGTGAGAAGCAGCGCCGGGATGACGGCGATCAGGCCGGCCGGGGGCGGGCGGATGCCCCAGGCCCAGGCGATGCCGAGGAAGATCAGGCATTGCAGCAGGCTGATCAGCGTCCCGGCCAAGAGCTTGGCGAAGAGCAGCCAGCCGCGCGGCAGGGGGGCGGTGAGCAGCAGCCGCATCGAGCCCATTTCCCGGTCATAGACCAGCGAAAGCGAGGACTGCATGCCGTTGAACAGGCAGATCATGCCAAGCAGGCCGGGCAGGATGTAGGTCTCGTAGGTGATGTAGGTCTGATAGGGCGGCGTGATCGACAGGCCGAGGGCGGCCCGGAAGCCGGCGGCGAAGACGAAGAGCCAGACCAGCGGCCGCACCAGCGCGGCGACGAGCCGGCTTTTCTGACCCAGGAAGCGGGCCAGCTCGCGGGCGAGGATGGCGCGCAGGGCCGTGAGGTAGTGCGCAGCGGCCGGCCCCGGGGGGCGTGCGCCGCCCCCCGGCCCCCCATGCGGGATATTTGGGGACAGATGAAGGGGATCGGGGATCATGCCGGGTCCGCCGTGAGGGCGAGAAACCGGTCGGCGAGGCTTGAGCCGCCTGCGATCCGGTCTGCCCGGGCATCGGCCAGGAGGCGGCCCCGGTGCAGGATGAGGCAGCGGTCGGCGGGGGCAACCTCGTCGGTCAGATGCGTGGCCCAGAGCACGGTGGTGCCCTCGGCCGCCAGCCGATGGGCATGGCCGGTGATCGCCAGGCGCGAGGCGGCGTCGAGGCCGACGGTGGGTTCGTCAAGCAGCAGCACCCGGGGCGCGTGGATCAGGGCGCGGGCCAGTTCCACCCGGCGGCGCTGGCCGCCCGACAGGTTGCGGGCGGGCGTGTCGGCGCGGTCGGCAAGCGCCAGGGTGTCCAGCGCCGCATCGGCGCGGGCGCGGGCGGCGGGGCCGGACAGGCCGTGCAGAGCCGCATGGTAAAGCAGGTTGCGCCGCACCGTCAGGTCGAGATCGAGCGTCGGCTGCTGGAACACGCAGCCAAGCGCGGCAAGCGCCCGCAGCGGCTGGCGCGCAAGGTCGTGGCCTGCGATCCCGATCCGGCCGCCGGGCGCGGTGAAAAGCCGGGTGAGCAGCGAGAAGAGCGTGGACTTGCCCGCGCCGTTCGGGCCGAGCAGCGCGGTGAAGCTGCCGGGGGCGAGCGCGAAGGAGAGCGCGTCCAGAGCCTTCCGCGGGCCATAGGAGAAGGAGAGGTCTTCGACGACCAGGCTCATCGGGGGCCCCGGCCGGCTTGGCCCTGGATCGGGCACCGCCTGCCACCCGCCTCACCTCTCTCTCCCCCGCTCCGCGCGGGGAAGCGGACAGACGCGGGCGCCGGGAGGATCGGACCCGGCCTGGGCGGGCCGGCTTCGGTCATTCGATGGTGATCCGCAGGGTCTGGGTCTCGCCGCCTTGTGGCGTGCGCAGGGTGAAGGTGCCGGGCTTGATGGCGATGAAACCGATTTCCACGGTGCCCGCCTCGTCGAATTCAAGGCTGTCGAGGCCGAGGGGGCGAACCTCGATACCCTCGATCACGATCTCGTCGATCCAGATTGCGCGGAAGAACTCTGCCCCTGCGAGCGCCAGTTCCTGGCTGCCGTCGGCGGTGATCTCGACCTCGTAATAGGTGCCGGACTTCAGGCTCCACGGCTCGCCCAGAGGCTGGCCGGCCGAAAGGAGCAGTTCGGGAAGTTCCTGCCTGTTCGAGGCGGCGAAGAGGCCGGCGGGGGCATCCTGCGCGGCGGCGGGAAGGGCCAGCAGGGCCAGGGCCGCCAGCCCCCTGCCCCAGCCCCTTGCCGGGACGGGGAGGAAAGAAGCGGATGTCGGGCGGGTCGTGAGGTGGGGCATCTGTCACTCCGTGGGGCGGAAGGCGGCGCCCCAGGGGAAGCGGCCGACCTTGATGGATTTCAGCGCGGTGCGCGAGGCAACGTCGATCACGCTGACATCGCCGGACACGCCGTTGGTGGTGAAAAGCTGGCTGTGGTCGCGGTTGAAGGCCATGTGCCAGACCCGCCGGCCGACGAGGATGTAGTCTTCCACCTCGTAGCTCTGCATGTTCACCACGGCGACGTGGTTCGCGGGTCCGAGGGCGACGAAGGCGGTGGTGTCGTCGGGGGTGAACTCGAAGCCGACGGGCTGGATCAGGTCCTGGTTCACGCCCGGCAGCGCGAAGCGGATCTTCGCCTTTTCGGCCTTGCTGGCGATGTCGAAGACGGTGACGGTGCCGCCGATCTCGGACGACACCCAAAGCTCGGTGTCGGTGAACTCGGCGTGGCGGGGGCGGCTGTCCACCAGCGTGTTGGCGATGATCTGATGCGTCGCCGTGTCGATCCAGTGCGCCATGTTCGTCGTTTCCGAGGTCGTCACCACGATGGCGCCATCGCGCGAGACACCCATGCCCTCGGGTTCGATGCCGACGTTGATCTGGGCCACGACCTTTCGGCTTTCCACATCGACCACGGTGGTCACCGCGTCGTCCTCGTTGGCGATCCAGAGATGGCGGTCGTCGGGGTGCAGGACGAATTGCTCCGGATCCTCGCCGGAGGGCAGATCGTGCAGGATCTCGCCCGTGGCCGGGTCCATCACCTGCACGGTGTCGCTGTCTGAGGCGCAGATGTAGACGCGGGAGTGGTCATGGCTGAAGGTGATCCCGCGCGGGCGTTCGCCGGTGGGGATGGTGCGGGTGACCTCCAGCGTCCGGGTATCGATCACGCTGATCGTGTCGTCCTTCTCGTTCGTCACCCAGATCTCGTCGGCACCGGCCGAAGCGGCGCAGAGCAGGACGAGCGACGCGGCAAGGGGGGCGGCCCCCCTGCCCATCCGGCGGAGCCGAGGCGCGGTGGGTGACGGCGGTGTGCGGGTCATGGGCTCTCCGTGAAGGCGGTGCAGGCGGATTCGGGCTGGTCGAGGCCCAGCGTGTCCATCTCGTTGCGCTGGTGCAGGAAGCCCTCGACCGGGGCGAGGGTCACGAGGGCGCGGGCGTTGACCACGGCAATCGGCTGACGAAGCTGGCCGTTCCAGGCGCGGAAGGAAAGGCCGCGGCCCTTGAAGCCGTCCATCTGGAACGCGGGGTCCAGGAGGTGGGCGCGCAGGGTGGCGGGATCGTTCGAGTTGGTGCGGGTCACCGCCTCGCCGATGGCGCGGATGGCGGTCCAGGCGGCATAGTCCTGGCCGCGCATGTTGCGGCGGGCATGGGCCTCGAAGCGGTTCTGCAACTGCACCGCCCCCCAGCTTTCGATGACATGGGACCAGGCGGTGGGCACCATTCCGTCCGACCCGGCGACGGGGCGGGGGAGCCAGCCGTTGTGTTCGATGTAGCGGCCGAAGTCGTCGGTCTCGTCCGCCACCAGGATCACGTCATGGTCGGGGAAGCCCTGGGTGAAGCGCGGCACCTCGTCCATCGTGCTGTCGCGCAGGTCCGTGTCGAAGGTCCACTCCCGTTCCGCCGCGATGGTGATGCCGAACTTGGCGGCCGAGCGGCGCAGGGCTTCGGCAAAGCTCTGGTCGGCGGGTTTGGGGCCGGTGATCAGGACGGTGGTCTGCCACTGCTTGCGTTGCAGGACCTGCATCAGGGCGTCGGTGCGTGCCGCGTCCTCGGGGATGGTGTGGAGGAGGTTCGCGCGGCAGTCGGCGGATCGGAG